>NZ_AYWP01000004.1:0-228642 GCF_000502435.1 Mesorhizobium sp. LNHC232B00 | reverse complement strand
ATCACCTTCACCCACGGCCTCAGACGCTTCAACGCCATCGTAGACGGCTTCGTTCTCGCCTCACAAAAATGAGCCCGAAGCAAATGTGTGCCCACGCTAGCCCACAAGGGGAGAAGGGAAAAGGGCGACTGCTTAGATACAGATCACCTGAATTAGTGGTTGACTCATCATACCAGTTGGCTTTAGCTGTTCGTGGGCTCGGATCGATCATGCTTCGCTGAAAATTCGAAGCCGGTGCGAGTGGAGGACGGCGGGGCGCGAGTGCAGTTCGGACGACAGCCGGCAAACGGCTTTGAGCCCGGGCGGCGGCCTGCATCGCCAAGACGAATTCAAACGCAGACGGGTGGCCTCGATCGATCGAGGCACGGTTTTTCAACGGGAGGACTTCATGAAACTTACACGCAGAATGACGCTCGCGGCTTTCGCCGGCGTATTGGCACTTGGCACCGCGGCACCGGCCTTCGCGGCCGACCTGATCGCCATCATCACTCCCTCGCACGACAATCCGTTCTTCAAGGCAGAGGCCGTCGGCGCCGAGGCAAAGGCCAAGGAACTTGGTTACGACACATTGGTGCTGGTCCATGATGACGACGCCAACAAGCAGTCCGAGCTGATCGACACCGCGATCGGCCGTGGCGCCAAGGCGATTATCCTCGACAATGCCGGCGCCGACGCCACGGTCGCCGCCGTGCAGAAGGCGAAGGACGCGGGCATTCCTTCCTTCCTGATCGACCGCGAGATCAACGCCACCGGCGTCGCCGTGGCGCAGATCGTCTCCAACAACTACCAGGGTGCCCAGCTCGGCGCGCAGGAATTCGTCAAGCTGATGGGCGAAAAGGGCAATTTCGTCGAGCTGGTCGGCAAGGAATCCGACACCAATGCCGGCATCCGCTCCAAGGGCTATCATGACGTCATCGACGACTATCCGGACCTGAAGATGGTCGCGCAGCAGTCGGCCAACTGGAGCCAGACGGAAGCCTATTCCAAGATGGAATCGATCCTGCAGGCCAATCCGGACATCAAGGGCGTCATCTCCGGCAATGACACGATGGCGATGGGTGCCTATGCGGCGCTGGCCGCGGCAAACCGCAAGGATGTCATCGTCGTCGGCTTCGACGGCTCGAACGACGTGCGCGACTCCATCACCTCCGGCGGCATCAAGGCCACGGTGCTGCAGCCGGCCTACGCCCAGGCGCAGATGGCGGTCGAGCAGGCCAACGACCTCATCAAGAACAAGAAGTCGCCCGAGAAGGAAAAGCAGCTGATGGACTGCGTTCTCGTCAATGGCGACAATGCCGCCAAGCTTGAGACCTTCGCTCTGAAGAACTGAGCCGGCGCAACGCAAACAGCGAGGGGCGAACCCAGGGTTCGTCCCTCGCCTTCATTTCACTGGGATGCTTGACCGCGATGCTGAACAAGCCGACCTGGCCAGCCAAGGCGATCTGGCCGATCCTTGCCCTGACCGCCAGCATTGGCCTCGGCGCCTGCAAGATCCTGCCGACGCCGTCGGCGCAAGGCGACGCCAACGCGTCGACCTTCAACCCCGACAAGATGGTCGAGGATATCTGGGCTTCGAAGGTCATCCCTTATCTCAGCCAAAAAGCCGGGCCGTTCGCCGAGGTCCATGCGCTGGCGAAAATGGATCAGGCGGCAGCCGGCGCCAAATACGGTAATCCCAAGAAGCAGGCGAATTCGCCATGGACCTTCGCGGTCCGCGTCGAAGGCAAGATCGTCGCGGCCAACACGCAGTCCCGCGCGGGCACGATGGATATCGACGTCGACGGCGACGGCAAGGCGGATGCACGTGTCCAGATCGGACCGGCAATGCGCGGAACGGCGTTGCGCGACAGCCTCGATTTCGTCCAGTTCAACGACTTCACCAACCAGATCGACTTCGCCCAGTTCGGCAAGGCGTTCAACGCCCATGCCGGCAAGACCGTGCTTTCCAAGCTGCCGCGCGAGGCGCTGGAAGGCCGTACCGCCAAGGTGCTCGGCGCCTATACGATCGAAGGCGGCCAGGATCTGCCGTTGGTGACTCCGGCGGAGGCCGAGATCGGACCCACGCCATGAGCACGGCGGTCGGTCACGACGTCATTTTGAAGCTGGAAGACGTCTCGAAGGTCTATGCCGGCACCGTCGCGGTCAAGCAGGCCAATTTCGAGGTGCGCAAGGGTGCGGTCAATGTTCTGGTCGGCGAAAACGGCGCCGGCAAATCGACGCTGATGAAGATCATTGCCGGCGTCGAGCAGCCGACGGCTGGACGCATCCTGCTCGACGGCAACGAAGTCTCGTTCTCGTCCTCCGGTGACGCGGTGAACCGCGGCATCGGCATGGTGTTCCAGGAACTGAACCTGTTCGGCAACATGACCGTCGCCGAGAACATTTTCGCCACCCGAGAGATCACCAACCGATTTCGCAAGATCGACCGGAAGGAGCAGGAAAGGCGCGCGGGCACATTCCTCGAGCGGCTCGAGGCCGGGATACGGCCGGATATGCTGGTCGAGGACCTGCGCATCGGCCAGCAGCAGCTTGTCGAGATCGCCAAGGCGGTTTCGCTCGACGCGCGCATCCTGATCATGGACGAGCCGACCTCGGCGCTGAGCGCCGCCGAAGTCGAGATCCTGTTCAAGGTGATCGCCGACCTCAAGTCGCGCGGCGTGGCGATCGTCTATATCTCGCACCGGCTGGAGGAGCTGATCCGCATCGGCGACTACATCACCGTGCTGCGCGACGGCCGCATCACCGGCCAGGAGGAGATGAGAAACGTCGACACGCAGTGGATCGTGCGGCAGATGATCGGCTCGGACGCCAAGGATTTCGCCAAGGCCGACGACCATGCGCCGGGCGAGGAAATCTTCCGCGCCGAGGACATCTGCCTGCCGCGCGCCACCGGCGGACTGGCGGTCGACCACGTCTCGCTGTCGCTGCGTGCCGGCGAGATCCTCGGCATCTATGGGCTGATGGGCGCCGGGCGCAGCGAGTTGTTCGACTGCATCATGGGCCGCCATGGCCATGCCAGCGGCAACATCTTCATCGACAGAAAGCAGGTCCGGGAACGCGACACGACGCGCCGCATCCGGCGGGGTCTGGCGCTGATCCCGGAGGACCGGCAGCGCGAGGGCCTGGTGTCGATCCTCTCCGTCGCCAGCAATCTGACGCTGGCAAGCCTGTCGCGCTTCGTCAGTCTGTTCCACATCCGTAGCGCCGCCGAACGGCAGGCCGTGCTGCAGATGGTACGGGAACTTGCGATCAAGGTCGCGGATCCGGCGCAGGAGGTTTCGTCGCTGTCCGGCGGCAACCAGCAGAAGGTGGTGATCGGCAAGGCGCTGCTCACCGGACCCAAGGTGCTTCTGATGGATGAGCCCAGCCGCGGCATCGATGTCGGCGCCAAGGCCGACGTCTTTCGCACCATGCGCAAACTGTCGCGCGATGGGCTCGGCATCCTTTTCGCCACGTCCGATCTCGATGAGGTGATGGCGCTCTCCGACCGGATCGCGGTGATGAGCAATGGCAAACTGACCGGCATGTTCGAGCGCGCCGACGCGACCGAGGCCGCGATCGTCGCCGCATCGGCGCTCGGCCACGGACCTGTCCCCGCACATCCTGCCCCCGCAGATCTTGCCCCCGCACATCTTGCCCCCACACATGGAGAGCAACGCTGATGACTGACATTCCGGCCAGGGCGGCGCAGTCGTCGGCCACCAGCGGTTCCGCACTGCTGACGCTGATGAAGCTCAGGACCTTCATCGCGCTGATTGCCGTGCTGGTGTTCTTCTCGATCGCGGCGCCGAACTTCCTGTCTGCGGCCAATTTGATCCTGATGGCCAAGCACGTTGCGCTCAACGCCTTCCTGGCCATGGGCATGACCTTCGTCATCATCACCGGCGGCATCGATCTTTCGGTCGGCTCGATCGTCGGCCTGTGCGGCATGATGGCCGGCTATCTCGTGCTCAACGGCATCGACCTGCAGATCGGCTACACCATCTATTTCAACGTTTTCGAGATCGCCCTGATCACGCTGGCGGTCGGCATCCTGATCGGCGCCGTCAACGGATTGCTGATCACCAGATTAAACGTCGCGCCCTTCATCGCCACGCTGGGCGTGCTCTATGTGGCGCGCGGCCTGGCGCTGCTGTCGTCGGACGGGCGCACCTTCCCCAATCTGGTCGGCAAGCCGGAACTCGGCACCACGGGCTTCGGCTTCCTCGGCGCCGGCCGACTCGTCGGCCTGCCGGTGTCGATCTGGATCCTGATCGTGGTGGCGCTGGGTGCCGCCTATCTCGCCAGATACACCCCGCTCGGCCGCCACATCTTCGCCGTCGGCGGCAACGAGCGCGCGGCGCGGATCTCGGGCGTGCGCGTCAACATGGTCAAGATGTTCGTCTACATGTTCTCTGGTTTCTGCGCGGCGATCGTCGGCCTGATCATCTCGTCGGAGCTGATGGCCTCGCATCCGGCGACCGGCGAAAGCTTCGAATTGAATGCCATCGCCGCGGCGGTGCTTGGCGGCACCTCGATGTCGGGCGGCCGCGGCACCATCGGCGGCACCATCGTCGGTGCCTTCGTCATCGGTATCCTGTCGGACGGGCTGGTGATGATGGGTGTGAGTTCCTTCTGGCAGATGGTGATCAAGGGCCTCGTCATCATCGTCGCGGTGGTCGTCGACCAGGCGCAGCGCCGGCTTCAGCAGCGCGTCACGCTGATGCAGATGGCAAAGGCGGGCTGATCATGGCTAAATTGCGTGGAGCGCTGATCGGCTGCGGCTTCTTCGCCGTCAACCAGATGCATGCCTGGCGCGACATCGAGGGCGCCTCGATCGTCGCCATCTGCGACCGCGATCCGGAACGGCTCCGGATCGTCGGTGACCAGTTCGGCATTTCCAAGCGCTACACCGATGCGGCTGCGATGCTTGCAGGCGAGACGCTCGACTTCGTCGACATCGCCACGACCGTCGGCAGCCACCGGCCGCTGGTCGAGTTGGCAGCCAGCCACCGCGTTCCTGTGATCTGCCAGAAACCGTTCGCGCCGACGCTCGCCGACGCCAAGGCGATGGTCGCGGCCTGCGCCGTGGCCGGCGTGCCGCTGATGGTGCACGAGAATTTTCGCTGGCAATCGCCGATCCAGGCGGTGCGCGCCGTGCTCGACAGCGGCGAGATCGGCACGCCCTTCTTCGGACGCATCTCCTTTCGCTCCGCCTACGACGTGTTTTCCGGCCAGCCTTATCTGGCGACCGGAAAACGCTTCATCATCGAGGATCTCGGCATCCACATCCTCGACATCGCCCGTTTTCTGTTGGGCGACGTATCGAGCCTCACTGCCCGCACCGCGCGCATCAATCCCGCCATTGCCGGCGAGGATGTCGCCACGATGCTGATGGACCACGAGAGCGGCGCCACCTCGGTGGTCGATTGCAGCTATGCGACAAGGCTCGCCGTCGAACCGTTTCCCGAAACGCTGATCGAGATCGATGGCAGCGACGGCACGCTCCGGCTGGCGCGGGGCTACCAGCTCACCGTCACCGGCAAGAGCGGCACGACGGCCAGGGACATTTCGCCGCCGCTTCTGCCCTGGGCATCGCGGCCATGGCACAACATCCAGGAAAGCGTGCTGGCGATCCAGCGGCACTGGGTCGACTGCCTTGTCGGCGGCAAGGAGCCGGCGACCTCGGGCGCCGACAATCTCAAGACGTTCGCGCTGGTCGAGGCCGCCTATGCCGGCGCCGCGAGCCGCAAACCGGTGCGGCTGGACGAGCTGCTGAAATGAGCGTGGATGGCTTCCTCCTCTGCGGCACACGCGCGGCGGAAGCCAGGCCGGTCCGGCTCAGCGCCGGCCCGCTCAGCGCCGATTTCGTCAACGGCAATTTGCGCACCATCCGCCATGGCGGCACCGAGGTGCTGCGCGCCATCGCCTATATCGTGCGCGACCGCGACTGGGGCACCTACGAACCCGTGCTGGCGGACCTGACCATCGACCAGGGCGCCGATGCTTTCTGCGTCGGCTACACGGCAAGCTGCGCCGGACCGGGCGAAAGCCGGCTCGCCTTCCGCGCCACCATCAAGGGAGCGGCCGACGGCCGGCTGGTATTCGACGTCAGCGCGCTGCCCGAAAGCGATTTCGAGACCAACCGCTGCGGCTTCTGCATCCTGCATCCGATCGCGGGACTTGCCGGCAGCCCGGTGACCGTCGAGCATACAGACGGCAGCGTGGTGGATACGACACTGCCCGACCTGATCGACCCTTGGCAGCCTTTCAAGGATTTGCGCGCCATCACGCATGCGGTGCGGCCCGGCGTCACCGCCGAGTGCCGGATGGAAGGCGACATTTTCGAGATGGAGGACCAGCGCAACTGGTCCGATGCCTCCTACAAGACCTATGTCCGGCCGCTGGCGCTGCCCTGGCCCTATGTGCTGCCGGCGAAGGAACCCGTGCGCCAAACCATCAGCCTGCGCATTGCGGGCGAGGCCAACCCTTCGGCCACGGCTTCGGGCAATGAACCGGTCCGCATCGAGCTTGGCGAAGCCGGACCAAGACTGCCCGATATCGGCGTGGTCATTTATCCCCAGGATGTGGAGGCAACGCTGGCGGACCGGCCGATGCTGTCGAAGCTCGGCCCGCAGCAGCTTTTGCTCCACTTCGACCCGACGCGCGGCCATGGGCTGGACGCCTTGCGCGCCCATGCCCGGCTTGCCGCCGCTTGCCCTGCGGCAACAACGCTGGAATGCGTTGTCGCCGGCACCAGCGATCTCGATGCCGAACTCGCAGCGGTCGCCGACATGGTGCGCCAAGCAGGCCTGCGGCTCGACGCCGTCGCGGTATCGCCTTCGGTCGACCGGCAGTCGACGCCGCCGGGCAGCGCCTGGCCGGCATGCCCGCTGCTCGAGGATGTCTACGCCGCCGCCCGCCGAGCCTTTCCCGATATTCGTCTCGGCGGCGGCATGTTCAGCTATTTCACCGAGCTCAACCGCAAGCGCGTTCCGGCCGGGCTGCTCGATTTCGTCACGCACTGCACCTGCCCGATCGTGCATGCGGCCGACGACCTCAGCGTCATGCAGTCGCTGGAGGCATTGCCGTTCATCACCCGGTCGGCGCGGGCGATCTTCGGCGACAAGCCCTACCGGATCGGGCCGTCCACCATCGCCATGCGGCAGAACCCCTATGGCGGCACGACCAAGGACAATTTTGACGGCCAGCGCATCGCCATGGCCAATCGCGATCCGCGTCATGCCGCCCAGTTCGCCGCCGCATGGACGATCGGCTATGCCGCGCGCGTCGCGCCGGCCGGACTGGAGATGCTGACGCTGTCGGGCTTCACGGGGCCATTCGGCGTGCTGGCGGCATCCGGGGAACCTGCCGCCGAGGGATCGCCGCGGCCGATCTTCCAGGCTATCTCCGCGCTTTGCGGACTGGCTGGGCTCGCGCATGTTGCCGCGAAAACGAGTGACGAGACGCGGGTGCTGGCGCTGGCCGGGCGCTCCACCTCGGGCGAGACCGTCGCATGGCTGGCCAACCTGACGGCGGACGATGTCCCGGTCGATGCGTCCAAGCTTGGCGAGGGCCGTCTCGTCATGCCGCCCTACGGGATTGCCAGGATCGGTTAGGCTAATTTAGGCTACTTCTCGGAATTCATCACATAGAGCGCGCGCGAGCGTTCGAGATGCTTGATCATCGCCTTCTCGGCGCCGTCGGCATCCTTGTGCTCGATGCGGTCGATGATCTCCTCGTGCTCGGTCAGCGTGTACTTTTCCTTGCCGGTCCAGATCAGCATCTCAGTGTGGTATTCCTTCAGCCAGCCGAGCATCGCCTCGCTGACGGCGACATAGATCGGGTTGCCCGAAATGGCCGCGATACGGCTGTGAAATTTCATGTCGGCGGAAATGAAGGCTTCCGAATTGCCGCGTGCGCCGCGCTGCTCGGCAACGGTTTCCTTGAGCTGCCGCACATCCTCGGCGGTGGCCCTTTCGGCGGCCTCCTTGACCATGCCGCGTTCGAAGAAGATGCGCGCGCTCTTCAGATGCTCGAGCGTATCCTTCGATGAAGACAGGATGATCTTGGCCGCACCGTCGACCTGTCTGATGATCGACTTGGCGGTCAGCTGCAACACCTTGGCCCGCTCGCCATGCGAGATGGCGACAAGGCCCATATTGCTCAACGCCTGCATGGCCTCGCGGATCGCAGGCCGGCCGACCTCGAAGCGCTCCATCAATTCGCGCTCCGACGGCATGTCATCACCCGGCTGCAATTCGCCGCTGGTGATCAGCCGCTTCAGCCTTGCAAAGACTTCGTCGGAAAGCTTGCGCCGGACGATCGGTTCCGAACGGTTCATCGCCGCGAATCACTCCCTTGCCCCGATTCCTGTGTAGCATTCCGGGCAGGACTATCGGAATGCCTGCCCTTAACCGACGCCCGTCGCGGCAGCCGGGATATTTGCTTGCAATACTTATGTACTCATTATACCAGATTTCATTTGCAACGAAACTTTTTTCGAACCCTTTCGACCCGGTCCATCCATCATGATCACCCTCACCTATCGCATTGAAACCTCAGGCAGCATAGAAGCCCTGGCGGCCAAGATCGCCAGCGACCAATCGACAGGCACCTTCGTTGCGCTGCCCGGGGAAACCGAAGAGCTGAAGGCGCGCGTGGCGGCACGGGTGCTGGCGATCCGGCACCTGCCCGATGCGGAGCAGCCATCCATTCCCGAGGCCGGCACCGGACCTTTCAGACGCGCCGATGTCGACATCGCCTTTCCGTTCGATGCCATCGGCACCGACCTCTCGGCTCTGATGACCATCGCCATCGGTGGCACCTATTCGATCAAGGGCCTGTCGGGCATCCGCGTCGTCGACATGAAGCTGCCGCAAGAATTCAGGGGCGCCCATCCGGGGCCGCAATTCGGCGTTGCCGGCAGCCGCAGGCTGACCGGTGTCGAGGGCCGTCCGATCATCGGCACCATCGTCAAGCCGGCGCTGGGCCTGCGACCGCACGAGACGGCCGCCATGGTCGGCGAACTGATCGCGGCCGGTGTCGATTTCATCAAGGACGACGAGAAGCTGATGAGCCCGGCCTATTCGCCGCTGGCGGAGCGGGTGAAGGCGATCATGCCGCTGATCCTCGATCACGAGCAGAAGACCGGCAAGAAGGTGATGTACGCCTTCGGCATCTCGCATGCCGACCCGGACGAGGTGATGCGCAACCACGATATGGTGCTCAAGGCCGGCGGCAATTGCGCGGTCATCAACATCAACTCCATCGGCTTCGGCGGCATGGCGTATCTCAGAAAGCGGTCCGGCCTGGTGCTGCATGCCCACCGCAACGGCTGGGACATCCTGACCCGCCATCCCGGCCTCGGCATGGATTTCAAGGTCTGGCAGCAGTTCTGGCGGCTGCTCGGCGTCGACCAGTTCCAGATCAACGGCATCGCCTCGAAATACTGGGAGCCGGACGCATCTTTCATCGCCTCCTTCGAGGCGGTGACGACGCCGCTGTTCTCACCTGACGATTGCGCCCTGCCGGTCGCGGGTTCCGGTCAGTGGGGCGGACAGGCGCCCGAGACCTACGAGCGCACCGGGCGCACGGTCGACCTGCTCTATCTCTGCGGCGGCGGCATCGTCAGCCATCCGGACGGCCCGGGTGCCGGCGTGCGCGCCGTCCAGCAGGCCTGGCAAGCCGCCGTCGAGGGCATTTCCTTGGCGGACTACGCAAGCAGCCATGTCGAACTGACGCGCTCGATCGAGAAGTTCGGCGACGGCAAGGCCGCGTGAGCGAGGCCATGCAGAACCTGCTGCTCAGCTATTATGGCGACGACCTCACCGGTTCGACCGACGTCATGGAGGCACTCGAACTCGGCGGCTTGCCGACGGTGCTGTTCATGCGCCAGCCCGACCTGCCCCTGGTGGCGCGATTTTCGCATTGCCGCGCCGTGGGACTGGCGGGCACCAGCCGCAGCGAAACGCCGCAATGGATGGACGAAAACCTGGCGCCGGCCTTCGAATGGCTGAGAGGGCTCGGGGCGGCGGTTTGCCACTACAAGATCTGCTCGACCTTCGATTCCAGTCCGACGATCGGCAGCATCGGCCGCGCCATAGAAATCGGCAGGGGTGTCTTCGGCCAGAAGGCCGTGCCGGTGGTTGTCGGGGCGCCGCAACTCAAGCGCTATACAGCGTTCGGGAACCTTTTCGCTGCATTCCGTGGCGACTATTTCCGCATCGACCGGCATCCCGTCATGAGCCGGCATCCGGTGACGCCGATGAACGAGGCCGATCTGCTCCTCCATCTGTCTCACCAGACCGGTCTCGCTTCCGGCCTTGTCGACCTGGCGGCATTGCAGGCCGATGATCTTCCCCGACGGGTCGACCAGGCCATGCAAGACAGGGCAATCGTCCTGTTCGACGTCGAGAGCCGCCAGACGCAGAAGCGCGTCGGCGAACAGGTCTGGCGCATATGCGAACAAGGCCATGGTTTCGTCGTCGGATCCTCCGGCGTCGAATATGCGCTGCTTGCCGAATGGGCCGACAAAGGCATCGCCGCAGGGCATGCGTCCTTCACACCGCCCGGTCCGGTCGACCGGCTCGCCGTGGTCTCGGGCAGTGTGTCGCCGACCACGGAGAAGCAGATCCGTTTCGCGCTCGCCCATGGGTTCGACGGCATCCAGATGGACGCAATGCAGTTGGTCTCGGAGGGCGCCGGCGAAGCGATCGAGCGCGCCGTCGCCAGCGGATTGTCGAGCCTGGCGGCGGGGCGCAGTGTCATCCTCTACACCGCGCTCGGTCCCCAGGCCGATCGCAGTGCCGAGATCGACCATATCGAAGGCGCACGCAACAGGCTGGGACGGGCGCTGGGAACCATCCTGCGCCGGCTGGTGGCGACAGAGAAACTCAAGCGCGCGGTGATCGCCGGCGGCGACACGTCGAGCCATGCGCTGGGACAATTGTCCATCGATGCGCTGACCGTGCGCATGCCGTTGCCGCAATCGCCCGGCTCGCCGCTTTGTCTCGCCCATGGCGGCGGCGAGATCGACGGGCTCGAAATCGCGCTGAAGGGCGGTCAGGTCGGCACCGACGCCTATTTCGAGACGATCCGGCTGGGAAGCTAGGACACGCTCGATGGCAGACTAAGCCAGGGCCACGATCACGTGAGCCTGGATTTTGGCGGCAACCTCCCCGCTGCCATGCCTTTCCGCGATCGCGGCCGCGGCATAGTCGGTAGCGGCTTCCAGTTTTCCGGCGTCCCTGGCCTCGATTTCGCTGCGAAGAACCGTACCCTTGCAATAGGCAACGGCCGGCAGGCGCGGCGAGGATGCACGGCTCTGTTCGGCTCTGGTCTCGATGACCACATGGGAGAACCCTGCGTCTTCCAGATCGCCGCGGATCAGGGCCGTATCGTGATAGCCATGGGGTGTGCGCGCCAGAAAGCGTGGCGGATCGTCCGGAAAAATCCTTGCGAGAGCATTCGTCACATCATCGGCAAATACGTTCTCCTCGATGCGATCCCAGACGTTGAACAGGAAGTGTCCGCCGGGCTTCAGAACCCGCCTCGCTTCGCGGTAGGCGGTTGAACGGTTGGGAAAGAACATCGCGCCGAACTGGCAACAGACGACATCGAAGGCCGCATCCTCGAACGGCAGCGCCATGGCATCCGCCTGGCGCCATGTGATGCGGCTGTCGGGAGCTTGTCGCGAAGCGGCGTAGTCGAGCATGGGCTGGTTGAGGTCGCTCACGACATAGCTTGCGCCAGGGGACAGTTTTGGCGCCAATGCGCGGGTGACCACCCCGGTGCCCGCGGCGATTTCCAAGACCGCGCCGGGCGACAGGGACGCAGCCCGCCGTGCCAGATCGGCGGCGAAAGGTTCGAAAATCAACGGCACCATATAGCGGTCGTAGTTTTCCGGGATCGAACCGGTAAAGGCCTTATCCGTTTCCAACATTGCCATCCCCCGCCGTCAGTTTGAAACCTCGCGAGACCGGCACGCGATTGTCCCTCTGCGGCGCAATCGCTGGGAGCCGACCTGCTTCAGCCCTTGTCTTACCACGCCCGCGACCTGGTCGCGACAGGCTTGCGCTGGGCGTCAACGAGCCCAGACCTAGTATAGCGGCCGGCTCATATGTTGGGGCGTTGGCCATTGCGTGGTGACGCCGGGCTGCACCGGCCGCTCGAGATAGGTCGACAGCACTACGTAGCTGCGTGTCGAGGTGACGCCAGGCGTTTCATAGAGACGCGACAGCAATCCTTCGAGCGCCCTCGGATCCTCGGTGCGGACCTTGAGCAGCACGCAGGTATCGCCCGCGACGGTGTGGATCTCCTCGACTTCCGGATATTGCGAGATCGCCATCAGTTCCGGCGTCTTGCCCCAGCCCTTGGTGTCGATATGCACGAAAGCGAGCAGCGGCTTTCGCACCGCATTGGGGTCGATGATGACAGCCGTGCCGCGTATGGCGCCGCTGCGCCGCAGGCGCTTGACCCGCTCATGGGCGGCGGGCGGCGAAAGGCCGACACGGTCACCCAGTTCGGCGTAGCTGACCGTGGCGTCCTCGACGAGAACGCCTAATATCTTTCGGTCGATCGCGTCGACATCACGGGGTGCTGGCCTGTTCTGCCGAATGCCATCTGTTTCTTCATCCATATCGATAATCCCGATTGCTACAGAATTTAATACGGCCATTATGTTGATATGTCGAACAGTGATCAAGCCACGACCTTCGCAGCCGAGGCCAGGCCGCCGATCCCGGCGCTGGCCTATCTTTTGACCGGGTGCATCGCCGTGATCGGCTCGAACTCGCTGGTGCTGGGCCCGATTGCGCCGGCGGTGGCCGCGTCGTTCGCAACCAGTGTCCCGGCCGTGATGGCTGCTGCGGCCGCGTTTGGCCTGGGCACCTCGGCAAGCGCCCTGTTCCTGGCACGCTATATCGACCGCCTCGGCGCACGCCGGATGCTGCAGGGGGCGTTGCTGCTGCTGGCGCTGGCACTTGTCGCGAGCGCGGCGGCGCCGACGGTGATCATGCTGGTCGCGGCACAGCTGCTGGCCGGCATCGCCGCCGGCATCGCCATGCCCGCGATCTATGCCAGTTCGGCGGCGATCGCGCCGCCCGGCCGCGAAAGCGGGACGATCGGCGTCGTGCTCACCGGATGGACGCTCAGCATGGTGGCCGGCGTTTCGCTGTCGGCCGTGCTTGCCGATCTCGTGCATTGGCGCGCCGTCTTCGCCGCCGTCGCGCTCCTCGCGATGCTTGCACTGGCCGGCCTCACCATGACGTCGCTGAGCGACATCAGGAAGAGCGGCCCGGCGCCGGCGCCGCTGGCCGCGCTCGGCATTCCCGGCATTGTGCCGCTTCTCGTCGCCTGCGCGGCCTTCATGACCGCCTTCTACGGCGTCTATGGCTATCTCGGCGACCACCTGCACAGCGGGTTGGGCAAGCCGGTGAGCGCCAATGGGTGGGCCGCGCTCGCCTATGGCATCGGCTTCGGCGCGGCTGCTCTCCTCGATGGCGTGATCGATCGCCTCGGCGCCCGTCGCGTCATGCCGTTCGCCTATCTGCTTGTCGCCATCGTCTACGTCGCCATTGCCACGACGAGCGACAGTTTCGGGTTGACCATAGCCATGGTCGCGGTGTGGGGACTTGCCAATCATTTCGGGTTGAATGTCCTGGTGATGCGCCTCTCCGCGCTCGATCCCTCGCGGCGCGGCACGATCATGGGCCTGAACAGCGCGGTGACCTATCTGGCGGTCTTTGTCGGCACCACCGGCTTCGGCCCGCTCTATGCCACCTTCGGTTTTGCCATCTGCGCTATGATCGCGGCATTGCTCATGCTGGTTGCCGCCTCGGCGGCGGCATGGCGCACGCGCCACTCGAGCAGCACCTGATAGGCCAGCGCGTTGGCGCGGTTGACAGCCGCCCCCTGCCCTTTCATACAAAGCCGTCAATGTTCTCAGGGCGGGGTGAAAGTCCCCACCGGCGGTAGGGGTTTCGACCCGAGCCCGCGAGCGCTTTCCAGTCCACGCGCCAATGCGTGGATTCTTAAGTGCTAGAGCGTCCTTTACGCGTCCAAGAGGACGCATGGCGCTCTAGTGGAAAGGTCAGCAGATCCGGTCTGATTCCGGAGCCGACGGTATAGTCCGGATGAAAGAGAACGAACGAAAGACGGACTGCCTCGGCGGGCCGGATTTTGTATCGTGCGTCCTGATTCTGGTTCGAAACGGAAGGATGGACCCATGAATCAGCATTCCCACAAAGACTATGAAACTGTTCGCATCGCCGTCGTTCGCGCGCGGTGGCATGCCGATATCGTCGACCAGTGCGTTGCGGCCTTCGAGGCGGAGCTTTCCGCTATTGGCGACGGACGCTTTGCCGTCGATGTCTTCGACGTGCCCGGCGCCTACGAGATCCCGCTGCACGCCAAGACCCTGGCCCAGACCGGCCGCTATGCCGCGATCCTGGGCGTGGCGTTTGTCGTCAATGGCGGCATCTACCGGCATGAGTTCGTCGCCGGCGCCGTCATCGACGGCATGATGAACGTGCAGCTGTCGACCGGCGTGCCGGTGCTTTCGGCGGTGCTCACGCCGCACAATTATCACGACAGCGCCGAGCATCACCGCTTCTTCTTCGAGCACTTCACCGTCAAGGGCAAGGAAGCGGCCAATGCGTGCGTCCAAATCCTGGCGGCCCGCGAAAAGATCGCGGCATGAAATGTTCGCGGCCGGGTGGAAATCGCGATAACACACGGTAGTATTTGCGAAATACCGAATTCGGGAGGATGCCGGTGCAGACCAAGAAGATCATCAATGACGGCAACCGAGCCGTCGAGGAGATGCTCGAAGGGATCCTCGCCGCGCATCCTCGCCACCTCAGGAGCGCGGACGGCAGCCCGCGCTCGATCGTCGCCCGCGACGGGCCGCGGCCCGGCAAGGTCGGGCTGGTGATCGGCGGCGGCTCGGGCCACGAGCCGACCTTTCTCGGCTTTGTCGGCAAGGGACTGGCGGACGCGGCGGCCATCGGCAATGTCTTTGCCTCGCCACCACCCGATCCGATCCTGGAATGCGCCAAGGCGGTTAGCGGCGGCGCCGGCGTCCTGTTCATGTACGGCAACTATGCCGGCGACGTGATGAACTTCGACATGGCGGCCGAGATGGCCGGCATGGACGACATCGAGGTGCGCACCGTGCTGACCACCGACGACGTCGCTTCGGCACCGCGCGACCAGCGGGACAAACGCCGCGGCGTCGCCGGCAATTTCTTCATCTTCAAGGCAGCCGGCGCCGCATGCGACCGGATGCTCTCCTTCGACGAATGCGAGCGCATCGCGCGCAAGGCCAACGACCGCACCTTCACCATGGGCGTGGCGCTGTCGCCCTGCTCGCTGCCGCAGACAAGGCGGCCGAATTTCGAGATCGGCGCCGACGAAATGGAGATCGGCATGGGCATCCATGGCGAGCCCGGCATCGCGCGCGGCAAGCTCGGGACCGCCGACGAGATCACCGACGAGATGCTGGACAAGATCCTCGCCGAGATGTCGCCTTCGCGCGGCGACAAGGTCGCGGTGCTGGTTAACACGCTCGGCTCGACGCCGCTGATGGAGCTCTACATCATGAACCGCCGGGTCAAGCAGAGGCTCGACGACATCGGTGTTTCCATCCACGCGACCTGGGTCGGCAACTACTGCACGTCGCTGGAAATGGCCGGCGCATCTGTGACCTTGATGCATATCGACGGCGAACTGCAGACGATGCTCGACCACCCTTGCGACTGCGCCATGTTCCGCGCCGGCTGACGAAAGAGCGATCCGTGACCATCGATGCCGCCGACCTGAAAAGAATGTTCGATGAAATCGCCGTGGCGATCGAGGCCGACAAGGACCGGCTCTGCCGGCTCGACGGTGTCATCGGCGACGCCGATCACGGCATTGCCATGGCGCTTGGTTTCGGCGCCGTACGCGATGCGCTGGCATCGCTCGACCTCTCGGCTGTCGAGCCGACCGCGCTGCTCAACGGCGCGGCGAAGTCGTTCCTCAATGCGGTCGGCGCTTCCTCAGGCCCGCTCTATGCGACGGCCTTCATGCGCGCGGCTGCAGCCGTCAAGGGCAAGGGGACGCTGACGGACGCGGAATTCATCGCCCTGTTCCAGGCCATGGCACAGGGCATCAAAGACCGCGGCAAGGCCGAGCCTGGCGAAAAAACGATGATCGATGCCTGGCAGCCGGCTGCCGAAGCAGCCGCTGCCGCGCATGCTGCCGGCAAGACGCTGTCCGAAAGCTTGGCCGCCGCCCTTGCCGCGGCTGAGTCTGGTGCTGAAGCGACCAAGGACATGGTCGCGACCAAGGGCCGCTCGGCCCGGCTCGGTGAGCGCTCGCTCGGCCACGTGGATCCGGGTGCGGCGTCCGCCGTCACCGTCATCGCTGCGATGACGAAAGCTTTGGCTTAAGCCTTTGCCGTATCGAGCCTGTTTATGGCCTGGACATTGCCGACCGACGGTCCCTTCTCGTCGAACTCGGAAGCGAGCCAGGTATCCACGATAGCCTTGGCCAGTTCCGGGCCGATGACGCGGGCGCCCATGGTGATGATCTGCGCGTTGTTGGATTTGGCCGCGCGTTCGGCCGAATAGGTGTCGTGGGTGAGTGCGGCGCGGATACCCGGCACCTTGTTGGCCGAAATCGAAACGCCGATGCCTGTGCCGCAGAACAGGATGCCGCGATCGTTGTCGCCGTCGACGATCGTCTGGGCGAGCTTTTGCGACAGGTCGGCGTAGTAGCCGGCCTGGCTGAGATCATTGACGGTGAGACCGGGTTTGGTCGCCAGATGTGCGGCGATGACATCGAGCAGCGGCTTGCCGGCGCTGTCGGCTCCAATGGCTATTTTCATGATCGTGTCCTTTCTTGACTGGATGCGTTTGATTTCAGATCGTGGCCGAGGCGCGGCCGAGGATGTCGATGTAGCCTTGCGCCTGCCAGGCGGAGCGGCCGATGAAGAGACCGTCGACATTGGGCTGACCGATCAGCTCGGCGGCATTGCCGGGATTGACGCTGCCGCCGTAGAGCACCGGCGGGATGGACGGCAGCAGGCCCCCGGCCACGGTCTTGATCAGTCCCTGCTGCTTGTCGGCATAGTCCGAGCTGGCCGGAATGCCCTTGTCGCCGATCGCCCAGACCGGCTCGTAGGCGAACAGGATTTTCGCGCCCTTCCCTTCCTCTTCGAGGAATTGCAGCGCCCCCTCGACTTGCCTGGCCAACACCGCATCGGCCTCGCCGCTTTCGCGCTCGGCCAGCGTCTCGCCGACGCAGATCAGCGGGATCAATCCGTGCTTCACGGCCGCCGCCGTCTTCAGACCGACGGTGCGATCGGTCTCGCCGAAATGCTCGCGACGTTCGCTGTGGCCGAGTTCGACCAGATCGAGCCCGCAATCGGTCAGCATCACAGGTGAAATCTCGCCGGTCCAGGCGCCGGCATCGGCCCAATGCATGTTCTGGGCGCCGACTTTGACCCGCGTCGAGGACAGCGCCTGCCTGACCTCCCGAACTGCCGTGAATGGCGGGATGACGAAGGGTTGGATGCGGTCATCGAAATCAGGGACGAACCCGGCCAGGATCGCGGCGAATTCCATCGCCTCGGTGAGCGTCTTGTTCATCTTCCAGCTTGTACCGACCCAGTAAACCACGCTTACCGCTCCTTGCCTTCTGTTTGACCACGAACTCCCGAAGAGAGCTCCGCTTTCGGGATCATGGTCCCTTGTCGATCACCGTCAGCGAAACGCCGCCGGCCGCCAATGCCTCGCGCATTCCAGGCCCCGGCTCGCGTCCGGTGAAGACGGCGTCGAACGCGCTGAGATCCGTCAGGAAATGCAGCGCCGTGCGGCCGAACTTGCCGTGATCGACCAGCAGATAGTTGCGGGTGGCGGCCGCCATCATCAGCCGCTTGGACTGCACCACCTCCTGATCCTGATGGAAGGCGGACGCGCCGTGGATGGCCGATGACGACAGGAAGGCGACGTCGGCGCGCAGCGATTTGAGCGAGGCCTCGGCAAGCAGGCCGAAAAAGCCGTGAAACTTCTTGCTGTACTGGCCGCCGAGCGCGATCAGGTTGATGCCGCCAGTGCCGGCCAGTTCCTGGATGACAGCCAGATTGTTGGAGATCACCGTCAGCGGCCGCAAATCGGCGAGATGCCGCGCAATGCCGCCCGCGGTCGAGCCGTCGTCGATGATCACCGTCTGGCCGGGTTCGATCATCGCGACCGCCGCTGCCGCCAGGCGCTGCTTTTCCTCGGTAGCCTGCTTCTGCCGGTAGCGGAAATCGCTTTCGAAGAGGCTGCTCGGCTGGATCGAGGCACCGCCGCGCACCTTGCGCAGGAAGCCGCTTTCCTCAAGTTCGTCGAGATCGCGGTGCACGGTCATCTTCGAGATGCCAAAGCGCAAGGCGAGATCCTCGACGCTCGCCGCGCCGGCGTCCATCAGGAAATCCATGATGCCTTGCCGCCTGGTATCGCTCTTCATCGCAGCCGACCGCCGAATGGTGCTCCTTGATCGAGCCTAATAGATAGCAGGTATCGTCGCAAAAGTATCAGGATTTTTGTTATAATGAGATATTTTCATGGGATATGCCCACAGCTTTCATCACGGCACTGTAACAAGAATTGCGGCTGGGATGGTCTCTGGCGGTTGCGGTCGCGCCGAAATCCGGCCAGAAGCATCGACGGGCTGAACGATGCGCGGACAGTCCGCAACCACAGGTTCGAAACCAGATACGGGAGACTAATCGTTGGCTCGCATCACACTGAGACAATTGCTCGATCACGCCGCCGAATATGGCTATGGCGTGCCGGCCTTCAACATGAACAACATGGAACAGGGCCTCGCCATCATGGAGGCGGCGGAAGAGACCAAATCGCCTGTCATCCTGCAGGCAAGCCGCGGTGCGCGTGCCTATGCCAATGACGTGGTGCTGGCCAAGCTGATCGATGCGCTGGTCGAAATCCATCCCGACATCCCGGTCTGCATGCATCTCGACCATGGCAACAACGAAGCCACCTGCGTCACCGCGATCCAGCATGGTTTCACCTCGGTGATGATGGACGGTTCGCTGAAGGAAGACGGCAAGTCGCCGGCCGACTACGCCTATAATTCCGGCATCACCAAGCGCGTCGTCGACATGGCGCATTGGGGCGGCGTTTCCGTCGAAGGCGAGATCGGCGTGCTCGGCTCGCTCGAGAGCGGCGGCGGCGAGCAGGAAGACGGCCACGGCGTCGAAGGCGCGATCAGCCACGACCAGCTGTTGACCGATCCGGTGCAGGCCGAACAGTTCGTGCGCGACACCCATGTCGATGCACTGGCGGTGGCCATGGGCACCAGCCACGGCGCCTATAAATTCTCGCGCAAGCCCGATGGCGCGGTGCTGGCCATGAACGTCATCGAGGAGATCCATCGCCGCCTGCCGAACATGCATCTGGTCATGCACGGCTCGTCCTCGGTGCCGGAGGACCTGCAGGAGATCATCAACAAATATGGCGGCCAGATGAAGCCGACCTGGGGCGTGCCGGTGGAAGAGATCCAGCGCGGCATCAAGCACGGCGTGCGCAAGATCAACATCGACACCGACAACCGCATGGCGCTGACCGGCGCCATCCGCAAGGTGCTGACCGAGAACCCGAGCGAGTTCGATCCGCGCAAATACCTGACGCCGGCGATGGCTGCCATGCGCAAGCTTTGCAAGGAGCGGTTCGAGCAGTTCGGCACCGCCGGCAACGCACCGAAGATCAAGCCGCTGCCGGTCTCGGAAATGGCCAAGCGCTACAAGTCGGGCAGCCTCGATCCGAAATTCGGCTGACGACTATCCGACCGGGACGAATCCGGTTCAACGGGCGGGCGCCTATCGGCTCCCGCCCGTTTTCTATCCGGCCTTCGGCACGAGGCCGGATCTGCCTGTCTCGATGAAGGGCGCCCAGTAGTCGACCGATTCCCGGATCATGGCGACAACCTGGTGATCGACCGGTTCGCGTTCACGGAACGACAGTTCCAGGCAAATCTCATTGTCCGTGCCGCCGCCGCGCCGCACCGTCTCCAGCAGTTTTTCCGGCGTGATGCGACCGTCCTTGTTGTAAGCCGCTGTGAACGGCCAGTGGCCGCCCTTGTTCATCGACGACTGCTTGATGTGGATGATCGGCGACTTCCTGGGAAAGGCTTCGGCCCAGGCATAGGGATCGATGTCGGCCGGATTGCTTGAGGTGACGTCGCCATGGTCGATATCGACCATCATCTCCAGCGGAATGGCCATGCCGGCGGCGTCGATCGCGCCTTGCAACCGCCGGCAGTTCTCGATTGTGTGGCCGAATTCGCGGCCAACCGACATCGGCTCCCAGAACAAATAGCTCAGCCCGGCCGCGCGGGCGTGTTCGGCGACCTCCCGCCAGCACTCCAGTGCGATGTCGAACAGCCACGCGCGGCGCTCCGGGTCGTCGAAGTCGCGATGGGTGAAGATGGCGAACTGCGTGCCCATGCCGCTGGCGCCAAGCTCGGCGGAGATGTCGGCGAAGGTCTTGAACCAGTCGACATAGTAACGGCGCACATCCGCGTCGGGATGGCCGAAATGGTTGAGCCGGCCGTAAGGGCCGGTCATGCCCGAAGTGACGCGTACGCCGGTGCGGGTGAGCGCGCCGCGAAACAGCCGGACGAATTTGACGATCGTCGCCGCCGGCCAACCCGGATTGACGAATTCATGCGTGAGCTGAACGTCCCTGATGCCGATGTCGTAGGCAATCGTATCGATCAGGTCGTCCGGCTCGGCGAAGCGGTTGACCAGCGGATTGGTGTTGAGGGAGAGCGTGAAGGCCAAGGTCGCGATCCCTCCTCAGCGCTGTCGCGGGACATTGGCGATGGCGGCCATCAGCCTGCCCTCGCCAGCCGGTTCGTACACCAATGCTCGAAGGCGGCCCTTTCCTCGACCGACAGATGCAGCCCATGCTTGGTGCGCCGTTCCAGGATGTCGGCTGATGTCGCCGCCCACTCCTGGTCGAAGAGATAGTTGGCCTCGCGCTCGAAGAAATCCTTGCCGAAGCATCGCCCCAATCCGGCGAGCGACCCCGTGGCACCGACCAGAAGGCGGGTCCTGGTGCCGTAAAGCCGCCCATAATGCTTGATCAGCGATGCCGGCATCCACGGATACTCACGGCCAAGGTCGCCGAGGAACTGTTCGAAATCGGCATTGGCGATATCGCCGCCGGGCAAATGTTCTTTCGCCGTCCAGGGCTTGCCCATCCGGGGAAAGAACGGGGCTATCCTGTCCAGCGCATGTTCGGCAAGCTTGCGGAAGGTGGTGATCTTGCCGCCGAAGACGGAGAGCAGCGGCGCCTGCGCGTCGGGCGCATCGAGCTCGAAAATATAGTCGCGGGTCACCGCACTCGGGTTATCGGCATTGTCGTCATAGAGCGGCCTGACGCCCGAGAACGAATAGACGACATCGCTGCGCGCAAGGCCGCGCTTGAAATAGCGGTTGACCACCCTGATCA
Organism: Mesorhizobium sp. LNHC232B00; assembly: GCF_000502435.1. Taxonomy (NCBI): domain Bacteria; kingdom Pseudomonadati; phylum Pseudomonadota; class Alphaproteobacteria; order Hyphomicrobiales; family Phyllobacteriaceae; genus Mesorhizobium; species Mesorhizobium sp. LNHC232B00. The sequence continues at coordinate 207,160 of NZ_AYWP01000004.1, read as the reverse complement.
GGTAATCGATCTCGCTCTCATCCGCCGTCACGTCCTCGGGCCGCCCCTCGTAGGGAATGTCGGTGGTGCCGATCAAGGCGAGATCGTTCTGATAGGGGTTGATGAAGATCACGCGCTTGTCGCTGTTCTGGACGAGATAGGCGTGGCGTCCCTCCCAGAATTTAGGCACGACGATGTGGCTGCCCTTGACCAGTCTGACGTTGCGCTTCGAGTTCTGACCGGCCACGCGGTTGACGATGTCGTTGACCCAGGGGCCGGCGGCGTTGATCAGGGCGCGTGCCCGAACCGTCGTCCTGGCGCCGGTTCTGCCATCCCGCATCTCGACGACCCAGAGGCCGTTCTCGCGGCGGGCGGCGGTGCAGGCGGTGCGGGTGAAAATCTTCGCTCCGCGCTCGGCGGCGTCGAGCGCATTGATGACGACGAGGCGGGCATCGTCGACCCAGCAGTCGGAATATTCGAAGCCGCGCTTGAAGCTGTCGTTGATCGGCGCCCCTTCGGGCGCCGTGCGCAAGTCGAGCGTGCGGGTCGCCGGCAATCGCTTGCGGCCGCCGAGATGGTCGTAGAGGAACAGGCCGAGCCGCACCAGCCAGGCCGGCCGGTCGTCGGGGCTGTGCGGCAGCACGAAGCGCATCGGCCAGATGATGTGCGGCGCCGATTCCAGGAGCACCTCGCGCTCGATCAGCGCCTCGCGCACCAGGCGGAATTCATAGTATTCGAGGTAGCGCAGGCCGCCATGGACGAGCTTGCCCGAGCGGGAGCTGGTGCCTTCTGCGAGATCGTCCTTTTCGCACAGGATGACGGAAAGGCCGCGGCCCGCCGCATCGCGCGCGATGCCGGCGCCGTTGACGCCGCCGCCGACGACGAAGAGGTCGACGATTTCGCTGCCGCCGCTCATCCCACCTTGGCCTCGATGCCGCATTGGTATGCCATGGCCGCCACCCTCAGCACGGATTGACGGGAGGAAGGCCGGCGATGTAGCGGCGCACCTCTTCGGCGGCCTGCTCGGCGGCATAGGTCACGGTGCGCACCGAGGCGCCGGCGATATGCGGCGTCAGCGTCACGTTGGGAAGCTGCAGCAGGGGCCAGTCCGATGGCACCGGCTCGACCGCGAACGTCTCCAGCATGGCGCTGGCGATCTGCCCCGAAACCAGCGCCTCGTAGAGCGCGTCATAATCGACCAGCGGCCCGCGCGCGGTGTTGACGAAGATCACGCCGGGCTTCATCCGCGCGATGGTGTCCTTGCCGATCAGGCCGCGCGTCTCCTCGGTCACCCTGGGATGCAGCGTGACCACATCGGAGCGGGACAGGAGATCGTCCAGCCCAACCAGCTCGACGCCGGCATTGCGATCCTCCGCGCTCAACTGCACATAGGGGTCCCTGACCAGCACGTGGCAGCCGAAGGCACGCAGCAGGCGGACCACCTTGGTGCCAATATTGCCATAGCCGACGACGCCGACGGTCATTTCGCCGAGTTCTCGGCCGGTGCGGTCGGCGCGGTAGAGATCGCCGCGCCATTCTCCCTTGCGCAAGGCCTCATGGCCGACCCTGATCAGCCGCGTCTCGGCCAGGATGGCGCCGATGGTGAACTCGGCGACGGCAGTGGCGTTGCGGCCGGGCACGTTGACCACGGTGATGCCGTGATCCCTCGCCGCGGCCATGTCGATGTTGATCGGGCCGCCGCGCGAGACCGCAATCAGCTTGAGCCCCGGCAGGCGCCGCATCATGTCCTCCGACAAGGGCGCGAGTTGGGTGACGAGGATCTCGGCATCGCCGATGAAATCGACGACCTCGTCGGGATGGCCGAAATATTCCTTGACCTTGTCGAGGCCGAGGGCCGGATTGCCGAACTCCATCGGCTCGTCGGGCCAGGCCGTCTGCAATGTGCGGATATCGAGGTCGCCACTCGCGACCTTCTCGATTTTGGCGCGAAACACCTCCGGAAGCATGAAGTTGTCGCCAATGATCGCTATTTTCCTGGGCATACTCGACTTCTCAATTTGCCTGCACTGAAGCCATCGCGCGCCAGACCGGCCGCAACGCCTGGTGCGCCAACATGTAGGATGGGGTCATCTTGTCGTAGATCGCGGCGAGGCTTCGGTCGCTCGGCTCGGCATCACCGAGCAGCGGCGTCACCCATTCGCCGACGCACGCGTCCATCGACGGGTAGAGCCCGACGCCGACCGCGGCGATCATCGCCGCACCCGCGGCACCCGCCTCCTCACGCGCGCTGGTGCGGATGTCGGCGCCCAAAGCAGCTCCCAGTATCTTGCGCAGCGCCGGGCTTCTGGCGGCGCCGCCGGTGAGGCGGACCTCGCGCGGCAGCGGGCCCATGGCGGCGTAGCAGTCGCGCGCGGCGAACGCCAACCCCTCGAAGACGGCGCGGACGAGGTCGGCATAGCCGTGCCGCGAGGAAATGCCGACGAAGCCTGCCCTGGCATTCGCATCGACAAACGGTCCGCGCTCGCCGGCCTCCGACACATAGGGCTGATAGAGCAGCGAGGCCGGCTGCGAGGCCGTGATCCAGGCATCGACCAGCGCGATCATCTCGCCATTGCTGCGGGTGATGCCTTGCGAGGCGAGGATGCCCGAGGCGAGCCCAAGGACCCAATCGATGTTGAGCGTCGCCGCCATGTTCGACTGCATCTGGGCGAACACGCCGGGCGCCGGCATTGCCATCGTATAGCCGGTCGCCGCTTCATTGAGCTGCACATCGTCCGGGGTCTCGGCCAGCCGCATGTGCATGCCGGTGGAGCCGATGATCGAGCAGCCGGGCTTGCGCTCGCGGTCGAGCAGGCCGGCGCCGAGAGCGGTGCAGACGACGTCGACATAGCCGAGCACCACCGGCGTGCCGGCAAGCATCCCGGTGGCGTCCGCCGCCGCCTGCGACAGGCCGGTGCTGTGCCTTGTGCCGTCGACGATCGGCGGCAGCAGGTGCCTGAGATCGGCGACGCCGAGCACGTCGAGCACCTCGTCGCTGTAGTCGCGGGTGTGGAAGTCGCCGAAGGTGAAGGTTCCCTCGGACGGGTCGGTGGCGCGCTCGCCGGTCAGCTTGAAATAGAGCCAGTCCTTGCAGTGGAACGCGGTTGCCGCCTTGCCGAGCATTTCGGGCATGTTGCGCTTCATGAATACGAACTGCGAGCCCTGCTGGCAAGCGGCGAGCCCGCTGCCGGTCTTTTCGAAGCGCAGCCGATCCTCGGGACGCGCGCGGATTTCCTCGACGATTGCCGCCGCGCGCGCGTCGAGCCAGAGCCAGCCCTTCGCCACCGGCTCGCCCTTGCCGTCGATCAGCCAGGTGCCGTCGCCCTGCCCGGTCACCGCGATTGCCACGGTCCGGCTGGCGAGATCGGGCACCTTGTCGGCGAGCTGGCGCAAGGTTGTGGCGGCATCGCTCCATGTTCGCGCCAAATCCTGTTCGGCGCCGCCGCCCGGCAACGTCTCATAGTGGTTCGGCAGCGCGGCGGCGGCGATCTGCCGGCCCGCCGTGTCGAAGGCGATGGATTTGATGATCGACGTGCCGGCATCGATGCCGATCAAGACGTCACCCATCACGCAAGCTCCCTGCCGTGCGAGATGGCATTGCCGCTCGCCTGGTCGAAGACGTGCAGGTTCCCGGGATCGATGCTGACATTGATCGGCGCACCCAGATCCAAGCGCGTGCGGTCATGTTCGACGAGGACCAGCGAACCGCCGGCAAAGTCGGCGGCGATATGGGTCTGGTCGCCAAGCCATTGGTTGGCGGAAACCCTTGCTGGAACGCCCTCCTTCGAGCGCCGCACGGCGTAGGGCCTGATACCAATGACGACCCGCTCGCGGCTAAGTAGCTGATCGCGGACGGGAGCGCTGAAGGCGTCCTTGTCGTAGTCGAGCGACAGGCCGTCCGGCAGCCGCAGGCTGATGCGGCCGGCAGTGGCGCCGACATAGGCCTCGAAGACGTTCATCGGCGGTTCGCCGACGAAGGTGCCGGTGAACAGGTTCGCGGGACGCTCCTTGATCTGGTCCGGCGTGTCGAACTGCTGCAGCACCCCGCCCTCCATCACCGCGATGCGGTCGGCAAGCGCATTGGCCTCGGTCTGGTCGTGGGTGACCAGGATCGCGGTCAGGCCGCGCTCCTTGATGAAGTGCTTGATGCGGCCGCGCAGCACGGCGCGAAGCTGCGGTTCGAGCTGACCCATCGGCTCGTCCAGCAGATGCAGGTCGGCCTCCCGGATCAGCGCCCTGCCAAGGCTGGCGCGCTGCTGCTGGCCGCCGGAGATGGAGCTCGGATAGCGCTCCAGTATGTCCTCGATCTCGAGCAACTTGGCGATGCTGGCGACCTTGGCGTCGACCTCGCTCTTCGGCAGCCTTGCCGCCTTGAGCGCGAAGGCCATGTTCTCGCGCACGGTCAGCGGCGGATAAAGCGAATAACCCTCGAAGGCCATCGCCACGTTGCGCCTGACCGGCGGCAGAGTGTGCACCTGCCGGCCGCCGACCGAAATCGCACCGCGCGACACCTCTTCGAAGCCGGCGATCATGCGCAGCGTCGAGGTCTTGCCGCAACCCGACGAGCCAAGCAGGGCGACGATCTCGCCCTTACGGATTTCCATCGTCAGGTTCTTGACGGCATGAACGCCCCGGTCGATCGGACCATAGAACTTGTCGACACCGGAAATGGTGAGTGCGCTCGGGCTCATGCCGCTTCTCCGCTGCGCAAATTGAGGACGTTCTTGGAGCCGATGCGGTCGCCGCTCGCCTGATCGAACAGCAAGGCGCTCTTGCCGTCGACGGCGATATGGGCCTTGCCTTCGCTGCGACCCGGCGTTCCGGCCGGGCGCGAGACCAGGATCTCGCGGCCGCGCACCGTGCGCACCAGCGTGACGATCTTTTCGTTGAGCGGCGTCTCGGCCTCGACCGTCACCGGAATGGCGCCGGGCACGCCTTCCTCGACGAAACCAAGCGCTTCGGGCCTCAGGCCGATCACGCAGTCACGGCCGACCGCCGTTTCATAGGCGCCGGCCAGATGCACCTGAACGTTGGACAGGCCGACATAGATGCCCTTGGCGTCGCGCGCGGGCTTGACGTCGAGCAGGTTGATGGTGGGATCGCCGAACAGCCGCGCGATCTCGATGTTGGCCGGCTCGCGATAGATCTGCTCGGGCGTGCCGAGCTGCCTGATAACGCCTTGCGACATCACAGCGATGCGGTCGCCGAGCGCCATGGCTTCCTTGTAGTCCTGGGTGACGTAGACGACGGTGGCACCGCGATCGGCGAGCAGGCGCGGCAGTTCGAGGCGCATCTCGAAGCGAAGCTTGGCATCGACATTGCGCAAGGGATCGTCGAGCAGCAGAAGCGGCGGCGAGCCGACCAAAGCGCGGGCAAGAGCCGTACGCTGCTTCTGGCCATTGGAGAGCGCACGCGGCTTATGGGAAAGCACATGGCCGATCTTCAACAGCTTGGCGACGCTCTCGACGCCGGCCTTGATCGTGCCTTGCGACGAACGCTTGGCCGCCAGCGGCGTGGCGATGTTGTCGAAGGCGGTCATATGCGGAAACAGCGCGAAATTCTGGAACGCCATGCCGACGCCGCGGAACTCCGCATCGACATCGGTCATGTCGTCGCCGCCGATGAATATCTTGCCTTCGTCCGGGTCGATGACGCCGGCAACCAGCCGCAGCAGCACCGTCTTGCCGGCGCCAGAGGGTCCGAACAGGACGAGGGTTTCGCCGTCGGCAACCGTCAGCGACAGATTGTCGAGCACGGTCTGGCTCTTGTAGCGCTTGACGACATTTTTAAGTTCGAGGCTGGCCATATCTATCCTTTCACCGCGCCAAGCGACAGGCCTTCGACGAGATAGCGCTGCGCATACAGCGCAAGCGCCAGGGTCGGCGTGATCGAGAGCACGATGGCCGCCGAAATCTGGCCGTACTGGATGCCCGAGGAAGTGATGAAGGCAAGCGCACCGACCGTCACCGGCTGCTTGTCGGCCGAGGCCAGCACCAGCGCGAAGACGAAATTGTTCCAGGCGAAGATGAAGGCGAGCAGGCCGGCGGCGGCGATGCCGGGGCCGGCGAGCGGCAGCGCGATCTTGCGGAAGGTGGCGAACCAGGAATGGCCGCCGATGCGATAGGCATATTCGATGTCGGCCGGAATATCCTCGAAATAGCCGCGCACGATCCACAGGATCAGCGGCAGGCAGATCAGCTGGTAGACCCAGATCAGCCCGATATAGGTGTTGGCGAGCCCCAGCTTCTGAAAATAGAGGGTGAGCGGCAGGAGCACCAGCAGCGCCGGCGCGAACTTGAACGACAGCAGCGTGAAGGCGATGTCCTCCGAGCCGCGAAATTTGTGCCGCGCAAAGGCATAGGCCGCCGGCACGCCGAGCAGCAGCGAGACCGCGACCGACGTCACCGACAGGAACACCGAATTCCACAAATTGCGCATGAAGGCGATGTCGAGCGTGCCTGCGGCGGTCATCAGCTTGCCGGTGATCAGCGCGGTGTAGTTGGCGAGCGTCGGCTCGAAGATCAGCTGCGGGGGAATGCGCAGGATGGTCTCGTTGGTCTGGAACGACATCATGAAGATCCAGACGATCGGGAACATGAAGAAGGTCACGACCAGCGTCAGCGCCACGCCGCGCAGGATGCGTTCGAGAAGCGAGGTGTGTTCCATCGCCGCCTCCTATGCCTGTCCACGGGCGCGTTCGCGCAGCCGCAGCCAGTTCTTGATGAAGATGTTGGAGAGGAAATAGGTGATCGCCCACAGGATGATCATCAGCGCCGCCGAACGGCCGACATTGGTCGACTGGAAGAAATTGAGATAGGCCTCGACCTGGAAGACGGTCAGCGTGTCGCCCGGTCCGCCCTGCGTCATGGCATAGATGATATCGAACTGCTGGATGGAATCGAGCAGCCGGAACAGTGTTGCCGTCAGGATATAGGGCGTCAGCATCGGCAGCGTGATGCGAAAGAAGACGAAGCTCCGCGGCACGCCATCGAGCGCGGCTGCCTCGAAGGGTTGCGTCGGCAGGCTGCGCAGGCCGGCAAGCAGCAGGATCATGATGAAGGGCGTGTAGACCCAGATGTCGACGAGCACGACGGTGAACAGTGCCGTCGACGGCGAGGAGGCCCAGCGGAAATCCTGCAGCCCGATCAGGCTGGCGAGATAGCTCAGCACGCCGAAGCCGGGATTGGTCATCAGCTTCCACATCAGCGCGGCAAGTGCGGGCGCCGTCATCAGCGGCATCAAGAGCATGATCGAGATGAAATTGTTCAGCGTCGAGCGCTTCTGCAGCAGCAGGGCGATGGCGAGGCCCAGAAGCAGTTCCAGCACGACGGTGGTGCCGGCATAGAGCAGCGAGACCTTGAGCGTGTTCCAGAACTTCGGGTCGGTGAAGAACGAGATGTAGTTGTCGCCCCAGTTGAACTGGCGCGCCCAGGGCTGGCTCAGCCGGTACCGCTGGAACGAATAGACCACCGAGGTCAAGAACGGGATCAGGATGCCGATGCAGACGAGCAAGGCCGGCAGGCTGAGCACATAGGGCAGCACCCTTTTGCTGATCCTGAAGCCGGATGGCTTGTGCCTTTGCGATACCACCGCAGTCATCGAGCTGCTCCGTTGTTACTGTCGCTTCGCCCCTGCCGGCCGCCCAAGGGAGCAAGGCGACCGGTCGGGCGAAATGGCGGGCTTTTTTTCTCGATCATCGGACCCAAGACCGGATTCCACTTTTGGGTCCGATGCTCGCTTTTTCTCGAGCATCGGAGTTTCCCAAAACCGGATTCCACTTTTGGGTCCGATGCTCAAGGCACCGCATCGCAAACAAAAAAAGCGTTATGAGGGCCGGCCCGCCAAGCAGGCCGGTCCTCGTTGCGACTTAACCGAGACCGGCTTCCTTGAGCTGGCCGTTGATGCTTTCGGCCAGCTTGTCGAGGCCCTCGTCGACCGGCACCTCCTTGGACACCATCTTCTGCAGCGTTGCCGCCCATTCGGTGGTGAGGTCGAAGAACAGCGGCTGCGCGGTGAACTTGATGCTGGCGCCCGGCGCCGAAGCGTCGAACATTTCGACGTAGCCGGGATAGCTCTTGTTCAGCTTCTCGCGGAACATCTCGTCCTTCCAGACCGACTGGCGGACCGGATTGACGAAGTCCATCTTGGTGGCGCCGAACAGCCCATGCTCCGGCCCCGAGGCCCATTGCATGAAGTACCAGGTAGCGTCCTTGTCCTTCGAGAAGTTGGACATCGACAGCGACCAGATCCAGATGTTCGGCGTCGGCGCCTTGGCGTCCGGGTTGGCCTTGAAGGAGGCGAATGCAAGCTTCCCGGCCATCTTGTTGTCGCCGCCGTTCATGAAGTAGCCGAGGATGTCGGCGTCGAAGATCATGGCCGAGGCGCCGGCGCCGAGATCGGTTCCGACCTGATACCAGGTGTAGGTCGACCAGTCCTTGGGGCCGCTCTCCTGGATCATCTGAACCCACTGCTTGTGGAAAGCCTTGGATTGCGCGGTGTTCATGGCGGCCGACAATTTGCCGTCGGCCGATACATTCAAGTCCTTCTGATCGAAGTTGGCGTAGGCCGACAGGAAGCCCGGATGGATCGTCGCCCAGGAGCGCGAGCCGCGTACGCCGATGCCGTAGACGCCGCCGCCGACATCCTTGGTGAGCTTGGCCGCGGCGGCCACCATCTCGTCCATGTTGCCGGGCACCTTGACGCCCGCCTTGTCGAACATTCCCTTGTTGTAGGTGATGTTGTTCTGCTCGAAGCCCCACGGAATGCACCACTGCTTGGCGTCCTCCGAACCCAGCGCACCGCCCGGCTTGCCGTTCCAGGCACAGGAATTCCTGACGCCGGGCAGGAAGTCGTCCCAGGCATAGTTCGGGTTGGTCTTGGCCGGATCCTTGATCCATTCGTTGAGGTCGGTGATCCAGCCTGCGGGACCATAGGTCCAGGTCATGTAGGCGCCGGTCATGAAGGCATCGTATTCGGGCGAGCTTGCCGACAGTGCCGCCGTGACCTTGTCGAAATAGACGTCTTCGGGGAACACGTCATAGACGACGTTCATGCCGGTCAGCTGCTTGAAGTTCTCCAGATCGGCGATCATGGCATCGGCATAGGGATGCTTGTTGAGCAGGAGCTTGATGGTCTTGCCCTTGTGCGCCTGCCAGTCGAAGTCGGCGGCGAGCGCCCGGGTCTGCCCCAGATTGAGCAGCGTGCCGGCGGTGCCGGCGGCAAGGCCCATCGCACCCAGGCCCTTGATCAGTCCGCGACGGTCAACTTGTCCGCGCAGGAAGGCGTCAATGAGGTCTTTCTCTTTCTCATGCATTTCGTCTTCTCCTCCACAGGGTAGTTTCAACTGAACGGTTGCCGGCTACCCGACCGGCGTCTCTTCCACGAGCGATCGCGCCGTCCGCTCGTCGGTTATCAGGCCCTTGAGATAGCGGCCTTCCAGCACCGCCTTGATGGCACGAACCTTGATCTTGCCGCCGGCGACGGCGACGATCCGGCGGCTGGCAATGTCCTCACGCGCCAAAGCCAGCGCCCGGTTGGAAACGGTCGTCGCCACCGCATTGCCGGCGCCGTCGAAGAAATGGCCAAGCAACTCGCCGACGCCGCCATTGCGGCGGATCTCCTCCATCTCGCCTTTCTCGATCATGCCGGTGGCGACCAGGGACGCCTCGCGTTCGGCCGTACCGACACCGGCAAACAACAGATCGGCGGATCTGGCGAGATCGAAGACCTCGCTGATGCCTTTCTGGCCGAGCAGGACAGTCCGGTCTTCGGCCGTATTGGCGAACATCGGCACCGGCATCACATAGGCTTCGGCGCCGGTGCGCTCGGCGAGGCGGTGGATGACATCATGCGGATTGGCCGAGAATTTCCGCGTCAGGCCGCCAAGCAGCGAAACGAAGCGAATCCGGTCGGTCGAGGTGCGCGGCAGATATTCGACGCAGGCGGCCAGCGTGCGGCCATGGCCGACACCGATCAGCGCCTGCTCGCCACGTTCGATCTCGCGCTTGAGGAACTGCGCGCCGGCGATGCCGAGCGCCTTGAGCGGCAGATCCTCGGCGTCAAAATCAGGAACGACTTCGCAGTAGTCGAGGCCGTAGCGGCGGGACAGTTCGTCCTCGAGCTCGACGCATTCCGAAACTTCGCCGTCGATATAGACCTTCACCAGCCCTTCCTGGTTGGCCTTGGTGATGAGGCGATGGGCCTTGAGACTGGTCAGCCCCAGGCGCTTGGCAACCTCGGACTGGGTCATGCCGCCGGCGTAATGAAGCCACGCGGCGCGCGCCGCCATGCTGCTTTCATCGTCGCGCAGGAGACCGTTGCCGAACCCTACCATTTCCACCCTATGATATTTTTATCAGTTGCTGCAAAATTTTTCACAAGGCTTCGCCAGAGTCAAGCGTCGCCGTTCAAATCGCGTGGCGTCGTGGTTTTGCCGAGCCGCCCGGGCGTCCCGCCGGAACTTCGGGAGCGAGAAAAGGTTTTTAGATCGACATTCCGGTGTCGCGGCATGCCAGGAAGGCACGGGCCCAGGAAGGCACGGAAGGCGCGGGGCCAGGAAGGAGCATGTCATGAGCAAGGATCGTGACAGGGAAGGACCGGTTTTTTCCGGAGAAAATGCACGGCAAGGCGAAATCATCCTGCGCACGTGCACGCAGCGCGTCCTCTTCATCGCCGGCCTGGTCGGCATTATCGTGCTGGCATTGGTGCTGACTTTCGCCCTCCGGTGAACCGGTGCGCGAGGTGTTGACTGAGGGCGGGAAGCATCCCGCCGCAAGGAACCACAATGTTCGAGCCGTTTTGCTGCGACATGCCGCTTCACCCGATCTGGCCCGATCTCGCCGCACGCCTGTTGCTCACCATGGTCGCCGGTTTCCTGATCGGCCTGAACAGGGAAGCGCGCGGCCACACCGCGGGGCTTCGGACGACGATCCTGGTCGGCCTTGCGGCCGCGATCGCCATGATCCAGGCCAACATACTGCTCGACACGACGGGCAAGGGAGCGGACTTCTTCGCCCGCATGGATGTGCTGCGTCTTCCGCTCGGGGTCCTGACGGGCGTCGGCTTCATTGGCGGCGGCGCCATCCTTCGCCGCGGCGATCTTGTGACCGGCGTCACCACCGCCGCCACGATGTGGATCATGACAATGATCGGACTGGCGTTTGGCGGCGGCCAGTTCGGCCTTGCGGGAGTTGCGACCCTGCTGACCTTGATAACGCTTCAGGCGCTGAAATGGGTCGACCTCAGGATTGCGCGCAACCACCATGCGATCCTGTCGGTCTCCTGGGCGCATGGGTCCCCGCCCGACCTTCAGGAGATGGTGCGACCGCTTGGCTATGGCGCGCGTCTCGCCATGATGGAGCACGATCCCGGCCGCGACCGCTTCGTGTACTCGTTCAATATCGAGTGGAAACAGCCCGATGCGATCGAACCGGCGACGGAAATCCTGGCGCTGGTCGCCCGGCAATGCGAGGTCGAGCGGTTTGAACTGATCGGCGAGAAGGCATCCTGAGTGGCCGAGCGTTGCTGGCCGACGCGCCTACGCGCCGGCCGGGGAAACGTTGGCCTCGGCGCGAACCAGCTTGATGTCGGCACCTGCCGCCCATGCGCCGACATCTTCCCGTCGCAAGGCGGCCGCCATCATGTCTGGAAACAGGTCCGGCGTGCAGGCGAAGACCGGGATGCCGAGTCCCGCCACCGACCCGGCCATCTGGGGGTCATAACCCGGCCTGCCCTGGTCGGTCAGCGCCAACAGCACCACGACATTGACGCCTGAGCGGATGAGTGCCGCCAGTCGCTGCAGCAATTCCTGGCCGTTGCCGCCTTCATAAAGGTCGGTGATCAGCACCATATGCGACTTGGTCGGCCGCTCGATGCGATCAGCGCAATAGGCGACGGCCTGGTTGATGTCGGTGCCGCCGCCGAGCTGCACGCCGAACAGGACTTCGACGGGGTCGCTGAGCTCCTCGGTCAAGTCGACGATGGCCGTGTCGAAGCAGACCAGCTTGGTCCGCACCACCGGCAAGGAGGCCATCACGGCGGCGAATATCGACGCGTAGATCACCGAGCTTGCCATCGAGCCCGACTGGTCGACGCACAGCACCACCTCATCCAGATCGACCAGCCTTCGCTGCTTGCGCATGAAGCCGACCAGCTTCTCCGGGACGATGGTTTTGTGCTCGGGCTGATAATGACGGAGATTGGCCGAAATGGTGCGCGGCCAGTCGATGTCGCGCTGGCGCGGACGGTTGGTGCGCTGCGACCGGTCGAGCGCGCCACGGATCGCCTCGGCGGTCTTCTGTTCCAGCCGCTGCATCAGCTTGGCGACGATTTCGGCAATGATCGTTCGCGCAATGTCCTTGGTCTTGGACGGCATGACCGAGCGCAGCGAGATCAGGTCGGCGACGAGGTTGACGTCGGCCTCGATCGCCTTGAGGAATTCCGGCTCCATCAGCATCTGCTTCAGGTTGAGCCGTTCGAAGGCATCCTTCTGGACGATCTGCACGACCTGCGCGGGAAAGAACGATCTGATATCGCCCATCCATTGCGCCACTCGTGGTGCCGATCGGCCAAGCCCGCCGCGGCGCTTGCGCGGATCGGCAGCCGTATCGCCGGCGCCATCGCCATAGAGTGCATCGAGCGCTGCCGACAGCCGCTTGTCGGTGTCGGACAGCGCCGACGAGGTTTCGTCATCGGCACCGATCGCCAGGCGCCAGCGGCGCTCCCGTCCGTCGACGGCAGGTTCGTTTTCGCCGATATCAGCCTCGTCACCCATTGCCGTTCCCGCTCATCAGCAAAGGCCCAAGCCGTTCCAGATGCCGGCGCCAGGCCTCAGCACCATCTGGCGTCGGCGTCAGCCCTGCCGGCAGGCGTCTGACACGGCCGAGCACCGCCTCGATCAGCCGCCGCCGCTCCATCGAGTCCAGATGGGAAAAGACCCGGCGCAACAGTGGCAGATGCGCAATGAAGGCGTCTTCATCGAGGGATTTGAGCCAGGTATCGACTGCGCCGCGGAGGCTTTCGTCATAGATCAGCCGTTGACCGGCGGTGCTGAAGAACCCTTCGAAGAAACCCGCGGCCTCGATGACCGGCGTGCCCGGCGACAGGCGCTTCGCGATCAGGGCAGCCGCCGCAGCGGCGGACAGATGGCCGGCCTCGTAGAGCAGATGCGCGGCACAGCCCGCCACCAGGGCGGTGGACCGCGATCCGTCCAGCACGGCCGCCAGCCCACTGCGCCAGGCGTCCAGAACGTCTTGTCCAGGTTCGACCAGCTTGATTGCCTCATCGGCGTTGCGCATCGCGCCGACCAAGACGGTCGAAGCCTGGGCATCGAGATCGCGGGCGGCATAGGGAAGCGCGATGGCGCCTTCGACGATCAGCCGCTCCAGCAGACCGGACAAGCGTGCGGTCTCGGTCTTGCGGGCTTCACCGTAGCGGATGATATCTGCAAGCGGCGGCACCGATGCCAGGATCTCGAGGCATTCGCTGCTGTGCGCCGCGCGTTCCTCCAGTGCCGCCAAACCGGCGATCGAGGCCTCCGACAGGTTTGCCGTGATGGCGCCTTGAACCAGTCCTGCCAGCGCATCGAGCGAGGTCGCCGCGCCGATCATCTGGATCAGCCGGCCGTTAGCGGCTTTTTCGATGGTCGGGCCATGGACCAGATTCTCGACCAGGCGAACGGCATATTCCGGCTCCCATGACAGGGTCCAGCGCTCGCGAAAGGTGCCGCGGCTGCGGCCGCTGTCGGTCAATTTTCCCCAATGCACGCCAAGCATGTTCAGCCGGTGCAGCAAGGTCGAGCGAAACAGCCCGCTTTCGCTGCGCAGGTCTACCGACAGTTCGCGCTCCAGCGCCTCGGGCTTCAGCCGCGCGACCTTCTGATTGCGCTGCAGGTCCTCGATCAGCGGCGCCAGCGGTGTATCCGGCGGAATTTCACCGACATCGGCGCCCAAAAGCAGCTCGGCTTCGACCAGCGCCCACAATACCGCTTCGCCGTTGAACAGGGCAGCGATTGCCGCATCGCGCAATTCTTCGAAACCAGGCTTTGGCCGGTCGCGAATCACGGCCAGCGTGCGGGCCAGCCTTTCGGCTTCAATTAGCGAGGCGGTCGAGACCATGTGCCCCTTCGCCCTCAGCACCGCCGCGATCATGGCAAGCCACAGGGTCGCCGCGTCATGCCGGCCGCGGGTGCGCCACAGATGCTTGCACCAGCCGGGAGCGACGACACCGGCGCCATAACCGAAGCCGAGCGCCAGACGCGGACCCGTCCACGGCGCCCAGGTCATCGTGCTTTTGCGCCGGGCAAGCCCTTTGAGCAGGGCGTGATCCTCCTTCTGCGGGCGCGTCGGCTGCAGTGCCGGCACATGGAAGGCGCCGCAGACGACAGCGATCGGTCCGTCGAATTCCTTGCGCGCGGCAGCGATTTCAAGCCGCATATGCGCCTCGCGTCTTGCCTCGAATTCGGCAAGCGGACCTTCGCCCTCGCGCAGCGTCGTCATCGCGTCGGCTATTGCCGCGAAAATGGGACCGGGTTGCGAGTTCTGCTCGATGATATCGGACCACCAGCTCTCGCCATCCTCGTAGCCGGCGGCTTGCGCCAGCGTGCCGATCGGGTCACGCAAATGCGGTGCGAGTGCGGACTCGACCTCGGTCTTCGTCTCATCGGCAACGGCCTCTTCCTTGGCCTCAGCCGGTGCGACCCGTGCCGAGGAGGGCAAGTCGACGAAGCGAACTGTCGCGTTGTTGGCGACAGCCCAGAGCGTCGCCTGATATTCTGGCGAGAACTCGGCGAAGGGCCAGAAGCTGGTCGAGGCCGGATCGTCTTCGGGATAGCAAAGCAGTGCCACCGGCGGCTGCATTTCGGGGCGGGCGAGCAATGGCAGCAGCGCCGAAGCGTCAGCCGGTCCTTCGATGAGCACGGCGACCGGTTTCAACTCCTGCAACGCCTGCACCAGGCTCGCGGCGGAGCCGGGCCCGTGATGGCGGATGCCAAAATAGGAAACGTCGCTGAGCACCATGGCGTCAGATCGCGGCGTTCAATGCCGTGTAATAGCCGGCATAATCCGGCCGCTTCTTGAGCACGGTCTCCAGATATTCCTCAAGCACGAGTTTGTCCTGCACAGGATCCTTGACGATCGCGCCGACAAGGCTGGCGGCAAGGCCTTCAGCGCCAAGCTTCCCGCTGTCGAACCAGGCCGCCTGGCTGAGGCCGCCGACCATGGTCGCGATCGCTTCGGCCGTGGATAGCGAGCCGGACGGCGTCTTCAACGTCACCTTGCCGTCCGATGTCGCGCCGGAGCGAAGCTCGCGGAAAATGGTCAGCACGCGGGCGATCTCCTCGCCGACATTTTTCGGCACCGGCAGGTCGAGACCGCCTGCCATCTCGCCGACGCGCTTGGAGACGATCGCCACTTCCTCCGCCATGTCTTCCGGCAGGGGCAGCACGACGACATTGAAGCGGCGCTTCAGCGCCGAGGACAGTTCGTTGACACCCTTGTCGCGGTTGTTGGCGGTGGCGATGATGTTGAAACCGCGCTGGGCATAGATCGACGTGTTGAGTTCGGGGATCGGCATCATCTTTTCGGACAGCACGGTGATCAGCGTGTCCTGCACGTCCGAGCCCATGCGCGTCAGTTCCTCGAGGCGGCAGAGCTTGCCGTCCTGCATGGCGCGGTAGAGCGGCGTCGGCACCAGCGCCTCCTGGCTGGGGCCTTTGGCGAGAAGCTGCGCATAGTTCCAGCCATAGCGGATCTGGTTCTCGTCGGTGCCGGCCGTGCACTGCACGATCAGCGTCGAATCCCCCATGATGGCAGCCGCAAGATGCTCCGACACCCAGGATTTGGCGGTGCCGGGAACGCCGAGCAACAACAGCGCGCGGTCGGTCGCGAGCGTCGCCACGGCGGTTTCCATCAGCCGGCGGCGGCCGACATATTTGGGTGTTATCAGCGTGCCGTCGTCGGCCTTCCCGCCGAGCAGATAAGTCAGCACCGCCTTTGGCGACAGGCTCCAGCCGGCGGGCTTCTGCCTGTCGTCATTGCGCGCGAGCGCCTGCAATTCGGCAGCGTAGGCCTGCTCGACCGGAAGACGGATGGCTGCGTTCATTTGCTGTTCTCCGGAGTGATCATGTGTTGGTTCAAGGCCCGGTCAGGGAAGCGTTGAGACGCAAAAGGCCGAGCGAAGGTGCTGCCGGCGCCATGCCGGCCGCGACGACATCGCCGATCAACTTTTCCGCCGCCTCCGCGGTAGTGAGAAAGCCCAGCGTTTCCAGGAGCTGATCAACGCCTCGCTTCACGGCGTCATCGTTTCCCGCAACGGCGGCGCGAAGTGCCGGGAGCGTCTTGCCGTTTATCAGGTCTCCCCATTCCAGCCAGCCCGCTTCGACGCCTTCGACTTGGGTGAGCGCGCCAAGATGCTGCGTGTCCTTCAGGATCAGCCTGATCAGGACACGCTTTCTGCTTCTGTCCAGACGCGGCATTAAATGGAGCACGAAGAGTGCAGGCTTGCCGCCTTGGGCGACAAGCGTGTCTGCCATGTGCGTGACCGCGGCATCGCTGCCTGAGGCCGCGGCCATGCGCGCGACAAGGATATCGGCATTGTTGTCCGCGCCGAACTGCCATGCCCCGATGAAGTCGGACTCGGTAACACCGAAGCGGGCGGCAAGATCAACCAGATTGCAGGTTTCGAACAGTTCGGCGCGGCGGCGTTCCTGCGCCGGGGACTTCAGCTTTGCCGGCGTGTAGGTGGTACGGCGGCGGATGAAGCCGGATTTGCCCTCAGCAATGAAGGCCGCGAGCTCCGCCACTGGATCTTCCGGTCCGCCATCGCCTGGCTGGCCGTGCTCGCCCAACCGTGCCAGCAGCCGGCCGGCCAATTCGCGCACCTTGCCGGAGCGATCGGCGGACAGGCTTTTCAGGAAGGGCACGTCATCGGATCCGAGGCCGAAGTGCATGAGTTCGATGAGTGCAAGCCTCACCTCCGCCGGCTCGCTTGGGCCCTTGGTTTCGATCAACTGCCGGGCCGAGGCTGGCGCGGTGCGGCGCATATCGGCCAGCGCACTGCGGCGCGCGGCCGGATAGAAATCGTCCCAGTTCTGCGCCGTCAGTTGCTCCAGGCTTGTGTGTTTTTCGCCATCCACCCCGGCCTGCCAATCGATCCAGGGCGCATAGACATCCGGGCTGGTCTGATCCGACGCGGCGGGCATCCAGTCCATCGGATGCAGCACGAAGCCGCGGCTGGCGACGAGGGCCACCACACGCGACTTGGTTCTGGCGTCGGCGGCGTGTTTCAGCGCTGCCCGCAAAACCGGTCGCAGCCGCTCAGGCAGCATCGGCAAGGCAAGCTCGGGCAACGGCGGGCGCCGCTTCAGCGTCTTCGGCGCGGCCGGCCGCAAGGCGATTTCTAGGGCTTGCGCGGCGATCGCCAACAGCCGGCGTTCACGCTCGTCGGGGTTTGCACTGCCGGCAATCTCCTTCCACGCGGCCGGAGCCAGGTCGAAGCTTGTCCCACCGGTGATCCAGCTGTCGCGCATCGTCGCGAGCCCTGTCTGCTCGATCTCGTTCACGACAGATCAAGCCTCCCGAACCCGCTTTGCGCCGCCAGCAAAAGAAGCCGGCTGCCGCTCCAAAGTCCGGCCGTCGCCGTGAGGTCCAGCCCAAGCAACGTCGGGCTGACGGTATCGGCAATCGGCAAGGCGATGCCGTGCGGATCATCGGCGGATTGCCACCAGGCATCGCCCCGATCATCCTTCAGGATCGCGCCGGGCGGCAGCATGACAGGACAGTCGGTGAGCCAGGGGGCTCTTTCCTGGTAAGCGACATGGGCCGCGAGCGGATCGGCTATGTCAAAGCCGAAATCCGGCCATTCGCCCGACGAGATATCGCCTTTGCGATCGACCACGAGCGCCCGCAGCGGCTGGCGTGCAGGATAAAAGACCAGCCGGGCATCGAAGCGATCCCCCGGTGTGAAAGCGTTGGAACGACGGCCGGCAGAGGCCGGAAAATAGTCGAGCAGGAGTGCAAATCGCGGACTGGCGCTGTTCAGGTCGAGCAGCCAGGTCGAGTGACTGACGAGACCATCACGGCGAGTTTCGATCTTCTCGCCGAGCACCTCCCAGGCGCTTTCGATCTGCATCGCATCCGGATTGGCCAGCACCTGCTCGCGGCTTTCGGAGCTCGATACCAGCCGCTTCAGCTCAGCATCATCAGGCGTCAATCGCCAGGCCTTGGCCAGCAGTACGAGCTTGCCGAGTTCGCGAATCGCGGCGTCCGGGCGCTCCTCGCTACGCAACCCCATCAGCCGGGATGGAATTTCATCGATGCGGCCGGCAAGCGCTGTCGCCTTCATGTCGACCAGCCGCGCCGCGATGCGGCGGCAACGATCACTGCTGTTGTCGACAAAACCGGCAAGGCCGAGCCGCAACTGATCCGATATCCATTGATCGAGTTCGTCCAAAGCCGCCGAGACCGCGGAGCGCGTATCCTGGGCGCGCTTGCGCTGCGCGGCTTCGCGGCGCTCGACCGAGGCCGCGTCCTCGACAACATCGTTTTCTTCGTCGCGCGAGGCCTCGCCGATGCTCTTGCCTCCCGCACCGGGCGCTGGTGCCTGCGAGGTGGTTTTCCGGCGGCGGCCGAGCCAGTCATTCACCCATTCGGGCGTCGCGCCGGCGGCGGCAAAACTGGCTGGCGTGGTGGCGGCGATCCACATCAGCGCCAATGTGTGCTTGCAGGGAAATTTTCGCGACGGACAGGTGCATTTGTAGCCGTGGTCGCCGGTGTCGACGACGACGCGATAGGGATTGGAACCGGAGCCCTGGCATTCGCCCCAGATGAGCGCCAGCTGCTCGTTCTTTTCAAGCCGTGGCCAGTTCGATTGCTTGGTCAACTTGGAAGCGGCGCTCAACGACGCCTGATCGGGCGCAAGCGCCTCGATGGTTTTCAAGTCAAATTCCAAGCCGCGCCCCTCGTCGCTCGAACGAATGCCGGTCGCCAGTATAGATGGCCATCCGTGACGGATTCTTGTAGCAGCAGCGGGCTATAGATCGATACTGCCGGCCGCATTAATTTTGCGTCGGCCAACCTGATCCTATGCAATGCACGCTACTGTTTAGCGGCCTCCCCCCACGGAAAACAAGTCTCGCCTAGGATACGTCCGAAAGGGCAGCTCACTGCAAGATCCGCGCGGCGGGCGGCATGGAATGGTCATGCTGGATGCCGGCATCGGCGTCGCCGACGCCGAGTGCGCGGTCGAGACCGGTCGCCACCACCGAAACCCGGAAGCGGCCTTCCATGCTCTTGTCGAAGATGGCGCCGACGATGATATCGGCGTCTTCGTAAACCTCCTCGCGGATGCGGGTGGCGGCCTCGTCGACCTCGAACAGGGTCATGTCCCTGCCGCCCGATATCGAGACCAGGACGCCCTTGGCGCCCTTCATCGACACCTCGTCGAGCAGCGGATTGGCGATCGCGGCTTCCGCCGCCTTCATGGCGCGGCTGTCGCCGGACGCCTCGCCGGTTCCCATCATGGCGCGGCCCATGCCGCGCATCACCGATTTGACGTCGGCGAAGTCGAGATTGATCAGGCCTTCCTTGACGATGAGATCGGTGATGCAGCTGACGCCGGAATAGAGCACCCGGTCGGCAATGACGAAGGCGTCGGCGAAGGTGGTCTTGGCATCGGCGATCCGGAACAGGTTCTGGTTGGGGATCACGATCACCGTGTCGGCGGCCTCGCGCAGCCGCTCGATGCCTTCTTCGGCCATCTGCATGCGGCGCCTGCCCTCGAAGGTGAAGGGCTTGGTGACGACGCCCACGGTCAGGATGCCGGCCTTGCGCGCCGCTTGCGCAATGATCGGCGCAGCGCCGGTTCCGGTGCCCCCGCCCATACCGGCGGTGACGAAACACATATGCGTGCCGGCCAGATGATCCATGATCTCGTCGAGCGATTCCTCGGCCGCGGCACGGCCGATCTCGGGGAGCGATCCGGCGCCCAGCCCCTCGGTGACGTGAGCGCCAAGCTGGATCAGCCGCGTCGCCTTCGACATGGTCAACGCCTGCGCATCGGTGTTGGCGGCAATGAACTCGGTTCCCTGAAGCTGCTCCGCGATCATGTTGTTGATGGCGTTGCCGCCGCCGCCGCCGACACCGATGACGGTGATCTTCGGTCTCATCTCGGAGATCTCGGGCTTTGTGAACTCTGCCATGCCGCTTTCTCCTTCATGAATTGCGCGCGCTTCACGGCCCACCCGCACATGCCCTTTGAGGGCAATGCAACCGGGCGGCACGACGCGAATCAGTCCGCCCAAGTGGGTACCCCAAAAAGCCAGAGAGCGGCCAGAGGTGCAAGTCCGCGCAAGCTCAAGATTTATGATGAAGGGGCCGACCTCGCGCGACCGACCTGTCCGGCCCCGGCGATCGGGCGCGGTCCGGTGGCTTTTCAGGACGCCTTGCGCTCGAAAACGTGGCTGGGTCGCCCGCTCCATGATCGCCATGAGCGCGAACAATTCCGCCTGCTATGAAAGACGCATTGTTGTAAAAGCTGCTTGCGAAAAGCAGGGATGCGAGCGATTTGTCCGGTATGCCCTCCGAGGAAGTACACAGGCCGGGATCGCGGAAATGAAACGTCCCGTCGATCATGGCGCCATGGCCGTTTCAGGCTACACGGTACCCTGGCACACGGGGGCCGGGACGCCTATCGCTCTCCATGTCTCCTCGTCACGGCAGGTGCGCGATGTACGGATCGTGCGGCTCGACACAGCCGAGTTCATGGACTGGCATGTCGAACCGACCGGCAATGCCCCGTCGCATCGCGACTTCGATCATGGGTCCTTCCTGAAGATCGCGGCGTCGGAACTGGCCAAGGCCACCGAAATCACCGGTGTCGCCTTCGAGGTGTATTTGACCCGCAATGACGGCGCCCGCGTGCTATTCGAAAGCGGAAATCTGCGTCTCGGGTTGGAGGACGGACGGCTGACGTGGGGCCATGACGGCAAGCTGCTTGAAAAGATATTGCCGGCAAACACCTGGCTGACGGTCGAGATTTCGTCCGATGGCAGCGGGACAGCACTACGGATAAGCTCGGACGATCTCCTGGCGCCGTTTCGCCTGTATCGTCAATTCGACCGGCCCTGGTCCGTGTCCGGCGATATGGCCTTCGGCGCCAGCGCGGCAAACGATGTCAGGTCGCTCAACGCCAAATTCTCGTCGATCGCGCTGCAAAGCGAAACCGGGCGCATCGGCTGGACCTTCCCCACCCTGCTGCCGAGCGGCCCGGTCGCCTCGACAGGTGGCGATAGCGCCCTCTTGCTGGAACCGGTCAACCAGCCGGCGTTCTGCATGACCTCGCGCCGCTGGGACGGGTCAAGCTTCGATCCAAGGCTGGTGCCGTCGCACTACGACGCGGTGCATTGCCATGACGACGATATGGGCGCCCTGCAGTGGCCCGCCTCCTACCATTTGCAGATCCCGGCGGAAGCGTCTGCCGGCGTTTATGCTTTCGAGGTCGGGCATGGGGGTGGATCGGAGCGCATCGTCTTCTTCATCACTTCGACAACACGCCGGGCGCCGCTGCTGTTCCTGGTGCCGACCGCCACCTATCTCGCCTATGCCGATGAATTCCTGCCGGCGCATCTCTACGAATGGATGTGCGAAGACCGTGGCCATCGGTTCGCCATCGATAACAATCTGAAATCGCTCTACGACTATCACAGCGACCTCAGCGGCGTGTCGATCTCGTCCTACAAAAAGCCGAAGGCGACGCTGCGCGACGACTACAATTATCCGCTGTGTGGCTGCCCGCACAATCTGCCCGTCGACCTGCATTTTCTGCGCTTCTGCCACAGTAACGGCATCGCCTTCGATCTCATCACCGACCGCGACCTGCATGAGCGGGGCGTTGCGGGCCTCGAGGAATACGGGGCGGTCATCACCGGCAGCCATCCCGAATACATGTCGGTCGATATGGAACATGCGCTGCGCCAGTTCGCGGCGGCTGGCGGCAGCATCGCCTATCTCGGCGGCAATGGCTTTGCCGGCAAGGTCGCGTTCCAGGACGATCTGATGGAACTGCGCCGCTCGCCGCTCGAGGCGGCCCGGACCTGGGACGGGCCGATCGCCGAACAATCGCTGTCGATCACCAACCAGCCGGGTGGCTATCTCCGCGCCAGCGGGCTCGGCGAATTCTCGCTGACCGGCGTCGCCATTTCGCTGATGGGTTTCGATGCCGCGCGGCCCTTTACGCGCACGCCGGAAAGCCATGACGCTTCCGCGGCATGGCTGTTCGACGACGTCGCCAGCGAGACCTTCGGCGACGAGGGCATCGTGCTTGGGGGTGCTGCCGGCTACGAGGTCGACGCCACCGACCCGCATCTTGGCACCTCTCCCGATACGATAGTCATTGCCCGCGCGACCGGCTTCCCCGACAGCTTCGTCCACGACGCGACGCGCTGGTACGAGGGCGGCGCGGACGAACGCGCATCGCGGCGCTGCGCGGAGATGACGCTGCGCCATCTGCATTCGGGCGGTCTGATCTTCTGCGCAAGTTCGGTCGCCTGGTGCGGCGCCTTGCCTGCCGGCGACGCCATGAACGACGTCGGCAGGATCACGAAGAATTTGCTGACGCATCTGGCTGCGGCAAAGGGCCCGGCGAACCCTGATCGATGAGCGTTCTCGCGCCTGCGAGCGGCATCACGGAAGTCGCGTCATTGGCGGCCGAGAACCGAGACCTCATCCGCCTGCGGCATCGCGCGTTGGCTTGCCGGTCGATGATCCAAGTGTCTATCATGCCCCGTCCGCGGCTGTTGTCGTCAGGCCAGATTTCAGAACGAGCGAAGTAGCGCCCCCGCCAATGGCCGACAGAACACAATTCGGGTTGAGCGCCGTCGACACCGTCCCCTTGCATGAGAAGGTCTATCTGGAGCTCGTGCGGGCCCTGATGTCCGGCCAGTTCGCACCCGGCCAGAGGCTGACCTCGCGCAAGCTCGCCAAGGAGCTTGGCACCAGCGACATGCCGGTGCGCAGCGCCTTCATGCGGCTGCAGGCGCTGCGGGCGTTGAGCCCGATGCCGAACGGCAGCGTCGAGGTGCCCGTCATTTCTGCCGAACGGTTCTCGCAATTGACCGCCGTGCGCACGATCCTCGAAGGCTCGGCGACCGAACTTGCGACCAAACGCATCAACGGCAACAATCTGCGCGCGATCCGACGCCATTGCAGCGAACTCACTCTCGCGGCGCGCGAAGGCGATATCGACGACTATCTCAGGAAGAACCACGGCTTCAAATTCTCGATCTATCGCCATTGCGGCAACGAGCAGATGATCTTCCTGATCGAGACCGTCTGGATGCAGGTTGGCCCCTTCCTGAGAAACCTCGCCATGGGCTTCGAGGACGACCTCTCCTCCATCCTCGACATCGACTATCACGAGGAGGTGGTCGCGGCGATCGAGGCCCAGGACGGCGCGCGCGCCCGTGCGGCCATCGTTCGCGACATCGACGAAGGCGCCGCCCACATCCTGCGGCAAGCCAGGTTTCCGGAATCCAGGAGCTAGGATTGGGACTTCTGATAGGCGGCTATGGTTCTTTCCACCTTGGAGATTGGCTGAAGCCTCTCGTCATCCTAGGGCGGAGCAAGGAGCGAAGCCCGTGGATGACGAAATCATTGATGTTTCCGCTAATCGCAAGGCATGCGGTCCATCAACGCAAGGGGATCAAGACTTCCTGCCGAAGGACCAGCATCCACCCAAGAGCTGCGGGCCTAGAAATGCCCCTTGGCTTTCCACCTTCTTGCCTCTATGTTGCGATCGCAGATCGCGAAATTGGTTTTGAAATGCCTCCCGACATCCCCGCTAATGAGTTGAAAAAATAAGGAAATCTATCCGGCATCTGCCGGATATGCTTCCCGAAAACTCACAAGCATTTTTACCAGGGATAGCGCAGCCAGCCGGGCTTGGGCACCTTCGAAAACCAGAGGTTTGAAATTGAGCGATGCAATTGCGGACGTGTTGAACTGGCTTGAAAGCAGAAACGACATACAAAGCCTGAGGGCGGCGGTGTGCGACCTCAACGGCGTCATGCGCGGAAAACGCATCCCCGTCGAGCAGGCGCGCAAGGCGCTGGAGGGCAAGCTGCGCATGCCCTATTCGCTGATCGGGCTGGACATCTGGGGCGAGGACATCGAGGGCAACACGCTGGTTTTCTCGACTGGCGACGCGGATGGACTTTGCCAGTGGACGGGACGCGGCATTCTGCCGGTGGAATGGACGGCGCATCCGACGGCGCTCGTCCCGCTCTGGCTCGCCGACGAAAACGGTTCGCCCTATCTCGGCGATCCCCGGCGGGCGCTGGCCCGCATCCTCGACCGCTACAAGGCGCTTGGCCTGACCCCGGTCGCGGCAACGGAACTGGAGTTCTACCTGGTCGATCCGCAATCGCAGCGGCCGGTCGGGCCGGTGTCACCGGTCACTGGGCGGCGCCTCGATTCCGACGCGGCGCTGTCGATCGACGAGATCGACGATTTCGAGGCCTTCATCCACGACGTCTATGAGGCCTGCCGGGCGCAAGGCATCCCCGTCGATACGGCGATCGCCGAAAATGGCGTCGGCCAGTTCGAGATCAATCTGAACCATGTCGCGGACGCGCTGCGGGCGGCCGACGACGCCGTGCTGTTCAAGCGCACGGTGAAGGGCATTGCCCGCAAGCACGGCTTTGCCGCCTGCTTCATGGCAAAACCCTATGGCGACCGGGCCGGCAACGGCTTTCATGTCCATTTCAGCGTGGTCGATGCCGAAGGGCGCAACGTGTTCGACGACGGCACCGATCAGGGTTCGGAAACCATGCGCCACGCGGTCGGCGGGCTGCTCGCGGCAATGGCCGAGAGCACGCTGGTGTTCGCACCGCACTTCAATTCCTACCGCAGGCTTCGCCCGCGCTCCTATGCGCCGACCGCTGTCGCCTGGGGTTACGAGAACCGCATGGTCGCGATCCGCATTCCCGGCGGCCCGACCGCCGCGCGCCGCATCGAGCATCGCGTGTCGGGAGCGGACGCCAATCCCTATCTCGTGCTGGCCGCCATACTGGGCGCGGCGCTGATCGGCATTGAAAGGCAGATGTCGCCGGGCGAGCCGACAGGCAGCGATGGACAAGGCGTTGTCCCAGCCAAGCTGCCGCCGGACTGGGCGTCGGCGATCGCGACGTTCGAAAGCGGAACGCATGTGGCGGAGATCTTCCCGGCGATCCTGCGCGACTCCTTCATCGCCTGCAAACGCCAGGAGCTGAACACGTTCGCCCTCAATGTCAGCGACTTCGAGATCGAGACCTATCTCGAAAGCGTCTAGGCCCTACTACGACCGCTCGGCTTTCAGCACCGAGACCGCCGCCTCGCTGTTGTGGACATAGTCGTTGGCGTCCGGCTGCCTCTGCACAAGAAGGATGAACAACAGGTCGGTCAGCGCCAGCTGCGCGTCGCGCGCGGTGATGGAGGAGGAGCGCGCACGCTCCTCGTCGGCGATGGTGTAGAGGCAGATGTCCGCGACGCGGCTCAGCGGATTGTCGTGGAGGCCGGTGACGGCGATCACCATCGTGCCGCGCTTGCGGGCCAGCTCGGCGATGCGCAAGGTTTCGATGCTGGCGCCGGAATAGGAGAGCGCGAACAGCACGTCGCCGGGTCCGAGCGTCGCGGCATTGGCCATCTGGATGTGGCTGTCGCTGTCATGCAGCACATTGCGGCCGAGCTTCATCAGCTTGTAGGAGAAATCGCGCGCCACCAGCGAGGAGGCGCCGACGCCGGCCAGATGGACGCGGCGCGCGCCATCCAGCAATTCCAGCGTCCTGGTGATGATGCGCTCCGTATTGGCGGCGACGGTCTGCTGCATCGACAGAAGCTTGCTGCCGATCAGCTTCTTCAGGATCACCTGGTAGCCGTCGCCGACCTCGATCGACCCGTGGATGACGCCGGCCGGCACCTGCCACTCCTGCGCCTTGGCCTCGCTGACCGCGAGCTTGAGTTCCTGGTAGCTGGCATAGCCGAGCTTCTGGCTGAACTTGACGACGCTCGACTGGCTGCGCCCGATCTCGGCCGCAAGTGCCGCCGTCGAGAGCCGCAGCATCTGGTCGGGATTGTCGACGATGTAGCGGCCAATCTCGCGATCGCCGGTCGCCATGCCGTCGAGCTTCGCATTGATCCTGTTCAGAATGGACAAGGGATTGCCTCGCGCTTTTCGGTCCCGCACGCCGACAGCCATTTGTCATCGCTCCTGGCTGGCAGCCTATGGAACCAAGGAATAAATTATTCCAATTTCGATTGACAGCCGAGAATGCAGAATTAATTCTCGAACGGGATCGGGTGGAAATCCGGATTCTGAACAGACCCGAACGCCCCGGCTTTCGTCGCACAAGGTTTCAGCCATGGACAGATTGCGGATCGTCGGCGGGCACAGGCTGCAAGGCGCGGTCACCATATCAGGCGCAAAAAACGCCGCGCTGCCGCAGATCGCGGCCGCCCTGCTCAGCCCATACCCGCTCGAACTGACCAACCTGCCCGATGTGACCGACGTCGAGAACATGCTCGGCGTCGTGCGGCTTCACGGCGCCGAAGTCACACGGGCCGCGTATGCCGCGACGATCGATACCAGTACTGCCGTGTCCAAGGAAACGTCCTACGACACGGTCCGAAAGATGCGGGCGACGGTGCTGGTGCTGGCACCGCTGCTTGCACGCTTCGGCCACGCGCGGGTTTCGCTGCCGGGCGGCTGCGCCATCGGCGCGCGGCCGGTCGATATGCATGTTTCGTCGCTAGCAGCCTTGGGCGCCACGATCGCCATCGAAAACGGTTCGATCGTCGCGTCGGCGCCGAACGGGCTGACCGGCACGCGCATCGTGCTCAGTTCGCCGTCGGTCGGGGCAACGGAAACCGCCATGATGGCGGCAACGACGGCCCAAGGCGAAACCGAGATCCTCAACGCGGCGCGCGAGCCGGAAGTGGCTGACCTCGCCGCTTGCCTCACCGCCATGGGCGCGCGCGTCGAGGGCGCCGGCACGCACCGCATCCTGATCGCCGGCGACACTTCCTGGCAAGCGGCCAGGCACGACATCATCCCGGACCGGATCGAGGCCGGCACCTATGCCATTGCCGCGGCGATCACCGGCGGCCAGCTCGAGCTCACCCATGCCCGGCTCGAGCACATGGCTTCGGTGGTGCAATTGCTGGAGGCCACCGGCGTCAGCGTCTGGCCCGGCGACCGTGGGCTGATCGTCTCGCGCGACCGGCCGCTTAAGGCGGTCGACCTTACGACGGAACCCTATCCGGGATTTCCGACCGACCTGCAGGCGCAGTTCATGGCGCTGATGTGCTGCGCGAAGGGCGCATCGCTGCTGCGCGAGACCATTTTCGAAAACCGCTTCATGCATGTGCCCGAGCTGATGCGCCTCGGCGCCAACATCAAGCTGCAGGGAACCATGGCGCTGGTGCGCGGCGGCGAGAAACTGCACGGCGCGCAGGTGATGGCCACCGACCTGCGCGCTTCGGTGTCGCTCGTGCTGGCGGCGTTGGTCTCCGAGGGCGAGACCATCATCAACCGCGTCTATCACCTCGACCGTGGCTACGAGCAACTGGACCGCAAACTGCGCCTTTGCGGGGCCGATATCGAGCGGCTGAGCGCATGAGCGGCGGCCGATCCGACTATTTTCTCGGCGTCGATGGTGGCGGCACCGGCTGCCGGGCCCGCATCGAAGACGCCGATGGAACCGTGCTGGGACAGGGCCTGTCCGGCCCGGCGACGACGCGGCTCGGCATCGATGCTGCCTGGGCCTCGATTTCCAGAGCATTTGACGCGGCGGTCGAGGAGGCCGGTTTCGGCCCGGACGAAACCGCTCGTGTCAGCGCCGGCATCGGCCTTGCCGGTATCGGCCGCAAGGGCGCGCTGGAGGCGTTGCGGGCGATCGCGCATCCCTTTGCCAGCATAGATTTCGTCAGCGATGGCGTCGGTGCCTGCCTCGGCGCGCATTCCGGCCAGGACGGCGCCATCGTCATTGCCGGCACGGGCTCGATCGGTCTGGGCTTTGTCGAGGGCCGCG
The DNA here is from genome assembly GCF_000502435.1 of Mesorhizobium sp. LNHC232B00. Taxonomy (NCBI): domain Bacteria; kingdom Pseudomonadati; phylum Pseudomonadota; class Alphaproteobacteria; order Hyphomicrobiales; family Phyllobacteriaceae; genus Mesorhizobium; species Mesorhizobium sp. LNHC232B00. Next base: position 179,124 of record NZ_AYWP01000004.1, on the reverse strand, counting down.
ACCTGCGCGTCGGCGGTTACGGCTTTCCGATTTCCGACGAGGGCAGCGGCGCCGATCTTGGCCTGAAAGCCGTGCAGCTGGCGCTGCGCGCCCATGACGACCGGCACGAGCGGACGCCGTTGCTGGCCGAGGTGATGCAGCGCTTCGAGGGCGATCCCATGGAAGCGGTCGCCTGGATGGACCGCGCCAGCGCCACGGACTACGCCGTGCTGGCGCCGATGGTGATGCGCCATGCCGACCAGGGCGACCCGGCCGGGCGGCGTATCGTGCAAGGCGCGGCCGAGCAGATCGATACGCTGGTGCGGGTGCTGTTCGAAAAAGGCGCGCCGCGCGTGACCTTGCTGGGCGGCCTCGCCAGTCCGCTCGAGCCCTGGCTTTCTCCCGATGTGCGGCGCCGGCTGAAACCCGCCGACGGGGACGCCGTATCCGGCGCGATCATCCTTGCCAAAAGGGCGCTTAGCGTCTGACCCCGTAGGAATAATCTATTCCAGATATGTGTTGACGGTAGGAATATTCAATTCTAAAAAGTTAACAAAAGCGAGCACGGCGGCCAGCACGGACCTTATAGGCGGTACGCGGCGTTTCAGGCGAAGAGCGCTGCCTCGCCGCTGGCTCCGCCGTATGGTTTGAAAGCACTGGAATGACCGAGCAAGGGTTGATGTCTGAGCTGGATCGGCTGGTTTCCGAGGGTCGAAATCCTCGAACTGTCGATATCGACCTGCTGCCGACCATCGACGTGCTGCACAAGATCAATGACGAGGACAGGGTTGTGCCGGCGGCTGTCGAAAAGGTGCTGCCGGAAATCGCCGCCGCGGTCGATTGTATCGTGCTCGCCTTCCAGAAAGGCGCGCGGCTGATCTACCTGGGCGCCGGCACCAGCGGGCGGCTTGGCGTTCTCGACGCCTCCGAATGCCCACCCACCTTCGGCGTGCCCGAAGGTATGGTGGTTGGCCTGATCGCCGGTGGTGCCGATGCCTTGGTGCGATCATTGGAAGGCGCCGAGGACGATCCGAAAATGGGCGCCAGGGCCTTGCAGGAGATCGGGCTCACGCAGGACGACGTTGTCGTCGGCATTGCGGTCAGCGGGCGCACGCCCTATGTCGTCGGTGGGCTGACCTATGCCAGGCAGGTGGGCTCAACCACGGTTGCCCTGTCCTGCAATCCGGCATCGACCATTGCCGGCATCGCCGACATCGCGATCTCGCCGGTCGTCGGCCCGGAGGTGCTCACCGGCTCGACCCGGCTGAAGTCGGGAACCGCGCAGAAGCTTGTGCTCAATATGCTGACCACGGCCTCGATGATTCGCATCGGCAAGAGCTATGAGAATCTGATGGTCGACCTCAACCCGTCCAACAGGAAGCTGGTGGCGAGGGCGATCAGGATCGTCATGCAGACGACCGGCTGCCCGGCGCAGCAGGCCAGACAGGCGCTCACCCAGACCGGCAATGACGTGAAGCTGGCGATCCTGGTGACGATCACCGGCATGGGTGTCGAGGAAGCGCGGACAGCGCTCGGCAAGGCTGGAGGATTCCTGCGCAAGGCAATCAGCAACGGGAAGGCATGAGCCGTATGGGACAGACGCCGTCAGGCCGCATAGACTGGGCCGATACTCCGAAGCATGTGTGTCTGGAAGCGGTCGGCAGAAACTGCAAGGCATCAAGTCAACTCATAATGGGAGACGAAAATGACAAGGCATTTCACGAGAACCCTGCTGTCGGGCATCACGGTTGCAGCGATGCTCGGCATCGCGACGGTCTCGGCCCAGGCCGCAACGCTGCACATGGCCTGGTCGCAGGACGCCACCGGGCTTGACCCGCACAAGCAGACGGCCTTTTCGTCGCTGCGGCTGCTGGAACTGATTTATGAGCCGCTGGTGCGGGTCGATGCCAGCCTGCAGATCATCCCCGCCATCGCCACGTCTTGGCAGTTTTCGCAAGACGGCAAGGAACTGACCTTCAAACTCGACCCAAAGGCGAAATTCCAGGATGGCACGACCGTCACCTCGGCCGACGTCAAGGCCTCGTTCGAACGCATCCTCGACGAGAAGACGGGGGCGGCCGCCCGCGCCAATTTCCTGTCGATCGCCAGCATCGACACGCCTGATCCGGCGACCGTCGTGTTCCATCTGTCGCAGCCCGACGTACCGATCCTGACGGCGATGACCGACGTCAACGCGGCCATCGTCCCGGCCGGCGAGATCAAGGCCGGCTCGATCGGCACCAAGGCGCTCGGCTCCGGTCCGTTCAAGCTCGACAAATGGGACCCCAACGCCAAGGAAGTCTTGAGCGCCAACAAGGACTGGGCCGGGGGTGCTACCGGCGTCGACCGGATCGAGATCAGCGTGCTGCCCGATGAAGCGGCGATCCTGGCCGCCATGCGCAGCAAGCAGATTGATTTCGCGCTGCTCAACGATCCGCTGGTCGCCACGCTGGTGCCGAAGGAGGCCAGCCTGCAGCTCAACCGCGCGCCGGTGCTCGCCTACAACGTGCTGCAGCTCAATCCGTCGCGCAAGCCGATGACCGAGCTCAAGGTGCGCCAGGCGATCTCCTGCGCCATCGATCGGCAGGAGGTGCTGGACACCGCCGCGCTCGGCGAAGGCAAGGTCACCGGCCCGCTGACCATCCCCGCGCTCGCGACGGATCCCAGCCAGCTGTTCTGCTACAAGCGCGACGTCGAGAAGGCCAAGAAGCTGATGGAAGAGGCCGGCTTTGCCGACGGCTTTTCGGCGACGGTGATCGGCGCTACCGGCGAACCGCCGACGGCGGCGGCGGAGGCCCAGGTCATCCAGTCGCAGCTCGCCGAAATCGGCGTCAAGCTCGACATCAAGATGATGGAGCTCAACGTCTATGTCGACGCCTGGCTGAAGGGCGATTTCGACATGGCGATCGCGCTCAATGGCGGCCGCGCCGACCCCTATACGATGTACAACCGCTACTGGACCAAGGCAGGCAATCTGCAGAAGGTGGCGAACTACATCGACGACACGCTGGACAGCCAGATGCAGCAGGGCCGCGCCGAGACCAATCCGGCCAAACGCAAGGCGATCTTCGCCGCGTTCGAGAAGCACCTCGCGGAGATGTCGCCGTGGATCTGGCTCTACACGTCCTACAGCTACACGGCCCAGCAGAAAACCGTCTCCGGCTTCGTGCCGACCCCGACGGGCACGCTGTTCAGCCTGAGCAAGGTTACCGTCCAGCAGTAGCCGCCTCCAGATCAGTGGATAGAGCATGATGTCGTCCGAAAACCGCTTCACACTTTTCGGCATCATGCCCTAGACGAGAGGTATCCTTCGCGTGAACTATCTGATGCGGCGACTGGCGACGTTTCCTCTTGTCCTGCTTGGCGTGTCCATCCTGGTCTTCGTGGCGATCCGGATGGTGCCGGGCGATTCGATCACGGCGATGCTGGGGACGGAAGCCGGCCTGCTGACGCCGGCGCAACGGGATTCGCTCGCCGCCTATTTCGGCATCGACCAGCCCTGGTTCGTCCAGTACTGGCGCTGGATAGGCGGTATCCTGTACGGCAATTTCGGCATCTCCGTCACCTATGGCAGGCCGGTGCTCGACGTCATCCTCGAGCGCTTTCCGCTGACGCTCGAACTGGCCGTGCTGTCGATGGTCATCGCGCTGGCGGTCGGCCTGCCGGCAGGGATCTACGCCGCCACGCATAGTGAAAAAGCGTCCGATCTCGGGGTGCGCATCGTCGCCATGATCGGCCAGTCGACGCCGAGCTTCGTGCTTGGCCTTTTGATCATCTACACGCTGTCGGCGGGCTTCGGCGTGCTGCCGGCGATGGGCGAATTCGCGCCGCTCTGGCAGGATCCGCTGCGCAATCTCAGCCAGCTGATCCTGCCCGCCATCACGCTCGGCTTCGCCTTTGCGGCGTCGGTCACCCGCATAGCGCGTTCGGCCATGCTCGACGTGTTGAGCGACGACTATGTGCGCACCGCCCGCAGCAAAGGCGCGTCGGCACGCAGCGTCATCTGGCGGCATGCGCTGCCCAATGCGCTGATCCCGGTGGTGACGCTGAGCGGGATCGAGTTCGGTTATCTCCTGGGCGGCGCCGTCATCGTAGAGCAGATCTACGCCCTGCCCGGCCTCGGCCGCATGGTGCTCGACGCGATCCTGCAGCGCGACTACGCGCTGGTGCAGGGATCCGTGCTGTTCATCGCCTTCAACTTCATGATCGTCAACCTCCTGGTCGATCTCGCCTATGTCGCGCTCGATCCGCGCATCCGGCTGGGAGAGCAATGATGCGCATTCCGCGCGCCATTTTCGGGCATGGCAGTGGCCGCATCGGCGGTGTCATCGTCTGCATCTATCTCGTGCTCGCTATCCTCGGCCTCCTCGGGCTGACGCCGCACAACCCGATCACGCAGTTCCGCGTCGACCGGCTGCATGCGCCGGGAGCCGCCTACTGGATGGGCACCGACCTGTTCGGCCGCGACGTGGCCAGCCGGCTGATGGCGGGCATCGGCCAGTCCTTTACGGTCGCCTTCTTCTCGGTCGCTTTCGCCGCCCTTGCCGGTACGGTTCTGGGCCTAGCCGCCGCCTGGCTCGGCCGCCGCTGGGACGGCGTGGTGATGCGGATCATGGATGTGCTGCTGGCCTTTCCGGCGATCCTGCTGGCGCTGCTCATCGTCACCGTTGCCGGGCCGGGCACCTGGACCAGCGTCGTTGCCATCGGCATCGTCTACACGCCGATCTTCACCCGCGTGGTGCGCGGCCCGGCCTTGTCGCTCAAGGCACGCGAATTCGTCGACGCCGCGCGCACCTTCGGCAGCAGCTCGAGCTACATCGTGACGCGGCATCTGCTGCTCAATCTGGTGGCGCCATTGACCGTCCAGGTGACGCTGGCGCTGGCCTGGGCATTGCTCACGGAAGCCGGTTTGAGCTTTCTCGGACTCGGCACGCAGCCACCGGCCGCGTCGCTCGGCCTGATGCTAAGCGACAGCCGCAATCTGATGGAGACCGCGCCCTGGCTGATGATCTTCCCCGGCCTGACCATCATGATCAGCATCCTCGGCTTCAACCTGCTTGGCGACGCGCTGCGGGACATCCTCGACCCGAAGATGCGGAGGGCGCCGGCATGAGCCTCTTGCTGTCGATATCGGACCTGCGCGTCGGCTTCGGCCGCAACCCGCAAGCCAATGAGGTGGTGCGCGGCGTCAGCTTCGATCTCGCCGACGGCGAGACGCTGGCCATTGTCGGGGAAAGCGGCTCGGGCAAATCCGTCACCGCGCTGTCGATCAATCGGCTTATCGATTTCGGCGGCGGCCGCATCACCGGCGGCGCCATGAAGCTGAAGCGCGCCGACGGCAGCCTCTTCGACCTGATGGACGCCACCGAGCCGCAACTGATCCGCATTCGGGGCGCCGAGATCGGCATGATCTTCCAGGAGCCGATGACCTCGCTCAATCCGGTGCTGACCATCGGTTCGCAGATCGAGGAATCGTTTCGCCTGCACCGAGGCCTGACCGGCCGGCAAGCCATGGCCGCGGCCAAGGATGCACTCGACCGCGTGCGCATTCCCGATGCCGCGCGGCGGCTGAAATACACGCCCAACCAGCTGTCGGGCGGCATGCTGCAGCGGGTGATGATCGCCATTGCGCTGGCCTGCAATCCACGCCTGCTGATCGCCGACGAGCCGACGACCGCGCTCGATGTCACCGTGCAGGCGCAGATCATGGCGCTGCTGGCCGAGCTGAAGCGCGAGACCGGCATGTCGATGATCTTCATCACCCACGACATCGGCCTGGTTGCCGGCATTGCCGACAAGGTGATGGTGATGCAGAACGGACGGGCCGTCGAACAGGGCGAGCTGAACCAGATCCTCGACAGGCCGCAGCATCCCTACACGCAGCATCTGCTGCAGGACGTGCCGCATTTCACCAACGGCAGGGCGACGCGTGCCGACGGACAGCGCAAGGAGGATGCAAGGGCAGAACCGGCCTTGAAGGTCGATGGTCTTGTCGTGCGGTTTCCGCTCAAGAGCAATTTCTTCAGCCGCGCCACCGGCGCGGTGCACGCCGTCGACGGCGTCGACTTCGACCTGATGCCGGGCGAGACGCTGGCGATTGTCGGCGAGAGCGGCTCGGGCAAGTCGACCACGGCAAAGGCGGTCCTTGGGCTGATACGTTCCACGCGTGGCAACTTCTCGGTCGGCATCCGAAAGGCATCGGCGGAGCACAGCGCCAAGCCCGTGCAGATGGTGTTCCAGAACCCCTACGCTTCGCTCAACCCAAGGCTGACCATCGAGAGCATCCTGGCCGAGCCGGTGATCGCCACCAGCGGCCGCGCGAATGCCGAAGCCCGAACCAGGATGGCGAACCTGCTGGAACGCGTCGGCCTGCCCAAGAACAGCCTGGAGCGTTATCCGCATGAATTCTCCGGCGGCCAGCGGCAAAGGCTGTGCATAGCACGCGCGCTGATGCTCAACCCGTCCGTGGTCGTGCTGGATGAAGCGGTGTCGGCGCTGGACGTCTCGGTGCAGGCCAAGGTGCTTGAATTGCTGGTCGACCTGCAGCGCGAGTTCGGGCTGGCCTATCTGTTCATCTCGCACGACATGGCGGTCGTCGAGCGGATCGCTCACCGCATCGCCGTCATCTATGCCGGCCAGATCGTCGAGGTCGGCGACGCGGCCTCGGTGCTGTCGAAGCCGCGGCATTCCTATACGAAGAAGCTGATTGCCGCCGTTCCGACAATCGCGCGGCGGCGCGAGCATTTCGAGCTCGACACGCGGCAGGTTCCCTCGCTGGTGCGCCCGCAGGGGTTCGAGCCGGCACCGGCGCGGTGGGAGGAGTTCGGCGGGGATCATCGAGCGAGGGTGGAAGGGTGATGCCTGTGCTCCAGACACATCCAAACTCGGCGGGACAGCACCCCCCTCTGCCCTGCCGGGCATCTCCCCCTCAAGGGGGGAGATTGGATGCCGCATCGGCTTTCGCCAATCTCAAATGTTGGAAGGTTGGCGCAACATCAAAGCTGCCAATCTCCCCCCTTGCGGGGGAGATGTCCGGCAGGACAGAGGGGGGTGTGACGGATCGCGGCCTTTCAGGAGGCCAGCATTGAGGCCCCTCGCCCCACTCTTCGACCGAGCATTCCAACCACTGGAAGCGGCAGTAGCGGAGGGTCGCATTCCCGGCGGCGTGCTTGGCATTGTCGACAGGAATGGCGAACGCATCACCCGCTCAATCGGCTCCGCGCAGCTCGTGCCGAAGCAGCGACCGATGCATGTCGACACTTGGTTCGACCTGGCGTCGCTGACCAAAATCATCTTCACCACGCCGCGCATCCTGGCGCTGGCGGAAGCCGGTTTGATCGACCTCGACGCGCCGCTGATCTCGGTGCTGCCGGATCTTCGCCAGTATGACGCGACGGCCTGGGAGCGGAAGGTGACGTTTCGCCAGTGCCTCGGGCACCAGACGCCGTTTCCGGCGGTCGAGCCAATCTACACTTACGGACGCGATCCGGAGCTGCTGCGTGCCTTCATCCTGCAGCGCGAATGGCGGGCTCGCGATCCTGTTTATTCCGACATCAATTTCATCCTGCTCGGCTTCGCGCTCGAGCGGCTGTCGGGCAAGACCATCCGTGACATGGATCCCGGCCCGGGATTTGCCTGGTCCGCCGAACCCGACGCGTCAGCCGCGACGGAGGACTGCACCTGGCGTCATCGCGTGCTCTCCGGCGAGGTGCACGACGACAATTGCTCGGCGCTGCAGGGCGCGGGGCATGCTGGCCTGTTCGGAACGGCGGCGTCGATACTCGATTTCGCGCAAGGGCTGCTGACGGGCGCTTCCGAACCTTCGATCACGCTGATGCGCACGCCCTTGTCCGCCACCCGCACGCATGGCTGGGAACGTCCGTATGAGGGCTGGTCCGGCGGCGCCTTGTGCAGCCCGGGGACCGTCGGCCATACCGGCTTCACCGGCACTGGACTGTGGATCGATTTCGACAGAGGCAAGGCCTGGACCTTGCTCACCAACCGGATCCATCCGACACGTCATTTCGACAGTGGAATCGTTGCGCTTCGGCAAGCGGTCGGCGATCTCATCAACAGCGACTAAGGAAGCGACCATGGAACCAATCTGGGCCGTCGGCCTGATGACCGGCACGGTGCTTGACGGCAACATCGACGTCGCGCTGATCAAGACCGATGGCGAGCGCATCGACGATTTCGGCACCTATCGGCTGATGCCCTATCCCGCCTCCATCCGCGCCCTGCTGGAAGAGACGCTGACGGCGGCGCGGGCCTGGAATTTTGTCGGACCCGAACCGGCGATCTTCCGCGAGGCCGAGGAAGCGCTGACGCGCGCCCAGTCGGCGGCGGTCAAGGAATTGGTCGAAGGCTACGGCATGACGATGGCCGATATCGGCATCGTCGGCTTCCACGGCCAGACGGTGCTGCATCGCGCGCCGCAGGTCGGACGGCTCGGCCAGACCCGGCAGTTGGGCGACGGCGAACTCATGCACGCCCTCTTGGGTACCAAGGTCGCCTATGATTTCCGCTCGGCCGACATGCGCGCCGGCGGGCAAGGCGCGCCCTTGGCCGCCGCCTATCACACCGCGCTGATGCGCAGCGCCGGCGCCAGCGGCGAGGTGGCCGTGCTCAACCTCGGCGGCGTCGCCAACGTCACCTGGTGGGACGGCGCCGACAATGTCGTTGCCTTCGACACCGGCCCCGCCAACGCGCCGCTCAACGATTTCATCAAATCGAAGGGGCTCGGCGAAATGGACCGCGACGGCGCGCTCGGCCGTGCTGGCAAGGTCAACGAGGCCCGGCTCGCCAAGCTGCTGGAGCATCCTTATCTGACCAAGCCCTATCCAAAATCGCTGGACCGTTTCGATTTTGGCGCTGCGATGGCGGACGGGCTGGACGCCGAGGACGGCGCAGCCCTGCTCACCGCCTTCACTGCGGCGGCAGTCGGCAAGGCGCTCGACCTTTTGCCAAGCCGGCCGAAAAAACTGGTGGTCAGCGGCGGCGGCCGTCACAACCCGACCATGATGGCGATGCTCGCCAGCCGCGCCGGCGTCGAGGTGGTGCAGGCGGAAAGCCTCGGCTGGAGCGGCGACGCGGTGGAGGCCGAGTGTTTCGCCTTTCTCGCCGTGCGCGTGCTGCGCGGCCTGCCGATCAGTTTTCCGAGCACCACCGGCGCGCCGCAACCGATGCGCGGCGGAAAGCTCGCCGGTTAAGCCAGTTTCTTCTGCAGGAAGATGCGGCTGCGGCCGACCGGGAAATCGGCCAGCGTGCCGAAGGGCTGGTAGCCCTGGCGTTGGTAGACCTTGGCGGCGTTCGGATTGAAGGTGTCGATCCAGGCGTTCCCGCAGCCGCGTGCAACGGCTTCCTGTTCGGCCGCGTCCAGCATCTGGCCTGCCATGTGCTGGCCGCGCAGCCTTTCGTCGACCCACAGCCACTGCACGTAAAGCCAGCCCCAGGCGGTGTAACCCGAGATGCCGGCGACGACCGCGCCGTCCTCGTCGCGCACGAACACCGCCAGGGCCTTTCTCTCGGAAGCCCCGACATCGCCGTCGTTGAACGCCGTCAGCTGTTCGCCGAGAAAGGCGAGGTCTTCCGGCAAAGGCTTAGCCGTCGTTTCAAGTGTCGTGTTCATGGCTCTTCCGAAATGCTCGACTGGGTGGGCTTGAAGCGTTACGGGCGTAAGGCCCTGGCGCAATTTCTATGTCTACTCTCGAACAGCTTGCGGGTCGCCGCCATTGCGGAAATCCGACGCGGCAATGCCATAGCGCTTGAGCTTGTCGTAGAAAGTCTTGCGCGGCACGCCGAGCGCGTCGATGGCGCCGCGCACGTCACCGCCATGATCGCGCAGGGCCTCGCGGATGAGCTGCGCCTCGTAGTGGCCGACGCGTTCGGGCAACGGGGCCGCCGGCTCCCGCGATCGCGGAGAAGCCGCCCTCGCCTCATCGTCCGGACCGAGGCCGAGCGCGACGCGATCGGCGAAATGGGCGAGTTCGCGGACATTGCCGGGCCAACCATGCGACTGGAGATGATCGCTCACCGCGGCATTCACCCTGGCGACCGGCCGGCCGAAGCGTTCGGCGGCTTTGCCGAGGAAATGACCGAACAGCATCGGGATGTCGCCGCGCCGCTCGCGCAGCGGCGGGATGCGCAGCGTCACCACGTTGAGGCGGAAATAGAGATCCTCGCGAAAATGGCCGCGCTGGTCCGACTGGCCGAGATCCACCTTGGTCGCCGCCACGACCCTCAAATCGATGCGCCTGACATCATTCGAGCCGAGCGGGGTGAGACTGCGTGTCTCCAGCACCCGCAGCAGCTTGACCTGGAGGGCCGGCGGCATGGATTCGATCTCGTCGAGGAACAGCGTGCCGCCGCTGGAATGCTCGATGCGGCCGATGCGCCGCCGCTGCGCGCCAGTGAAGGCGCCCGCCTCGTGGCCGAACAGCTCGCTTTCGATGACGGTCTCCGGCAGAGCACCGCAGTTCAGCGCCACGAAAGGTTTTGCCCGGCGCCGGCCCCACCGGTGCAACAGGTCCGCCACCACCTCCTTGCCGGTCCCGGTCTCTCCTTCCACCAGCACGTCGACATCCATGTCGGCGATCTGGCGCAAGGTTTCGCGCAGCCGGCTGATGGCGGGCGCTTCGCCGATCAGCGGCAGGCCGTCGGCTGCCTGGGCCGCGGCTTCGCGCAGCCGCCGGTTCTCCACGACCAGCCGCCGCTTCTCCGAGGCTCGTCTCAGCGCCTCGACGAGGCGGTCACCGGCATAGGGCTTCGGGATAAAATCGTAGACGCCGTCCTTGAGCGCGGCCACCGCAAGATCGACGTCGCCATGCCCGGTGACCAGGATCACCGGTATGTCGGGATCGATCGCCTTGATGCGGTCGAACAGTTGCAGCCCGTTCATGCCGGGCATGCGGATGTCGCTGACGACCACACCGTCGAAATCCCGGTCGACGACAGCAAGCGCTGCCTCGGCCGCCTTGAGCGCGACCACGGTGAAGCCGGCGAGTTCGAGCAATTGCGTGGTGGCGTGAAGCAGGTCGGCATCGTCGTCGACGAGTGCCACCAATCCTTGTTTCTGCGTCATTCGATCCGCCTCAAGTCGATGGTGAAGGATGCACCAGTGCCATTGCCGGGGCCGCTGGCGCTGCCGTGATCGAGCCGCAGCGTGCCGCCCAATTCCTGGGCGATCTCTTGCGAGATCACCAGCCCCAGCCCAAGCCCCTTCTCCTTGGTGGTCTGGAACGGCATGAACAGATTGCCGGCCGCTTCAGGACCGAGGCCGGGACCGTTGTCGCGCACCGAAATCAGCACCCGGTCGTCCCGCTCGGCGAGTTCGATCTCTATGCGGGGATCGGGCCGATCCTTCATGGCGTCCAACGCATTCTGCAACAAATTGACCAGGATCTGCTCCAGCCGGATACGGCTCGCCATGACCATCGGCGAGCCGTTGCCGAGCGGCTTGACGATGGTGACGCCGGAATCGCGGATGCGGCCGGACAGAAGCGACAGCGCGCCGTCGATCGCCTCGCGTACCGGCAGCGGCGAGGCGGCGACACCGGGCCGGCGGGCGAAGGTGCGCAGTGTGTTGGTGATGGCGCCGATNGAGATGATCGACGCCAGATTGCCGGTCGCCGGTTCGGTCTTGCCGGTTTCGAGAAAGCGCCCGGCATTCTCGGCATAGGTACGGATCGCGGCGACCGGCTGGTTGATCTCATGCGCCACGCCGGCGGCGATCTGGCCAAGGATGGAAAGGCGGTTGGCCTGGGCGAGATCGTCGCGCAGCCGGCGGACCTTGGCTTCGGCGCTCTCACGCTCGGAGATTTCCTCGGCGAGTGCCGTGTTGGAGCGCGTCAGCTCGGCCGTCCGGGTGCTGACCCGGCTCTCGAGCTCGGCATTCATGCGCGCCAAGGCCTCTTGCCGCAACCGGCGCGTACGGCGGCGCCTTGTGAGCACGTAGGCAAGCAGGCCCGTCAGCAACAGCCCCAGCAGCGTTGTCAGGCGCGCCGTGTTGGCGGCGGACGAGAGGGCGGCATCGGCCGGCGTCAGCAGCCAGAGGCGCCAGCCGGGGACCGCACCGGGCAGATCCTGCACCACTTCGACGAACTGGCGCGATTTTCCAGAACCGTCGATCGTCGCCAGGCCGTCACCGGCACCACGCCGTATCGGCAGCGGTTCGAAGGCCGCATCGGCCAGCTGAAGCTGCTCATGCGCGGCGGCGGCAGCGCCAGTTGAGAGCGGCGCCAGCGCATGAAAGCGCCATTCTGGCTGGCTGGTGGCCAGCACGACGCCGCGTTCGTCGGTGACGAAAACGAGGAAGCCGCTGGAGCGCCAATTGGCTTCGACGCCGTCGAGTTCGACCTTCAGCACTGCGACGCCAAGCGGCTTGTCGCCATCGTCGACACGGCTGGCGAGGTACAGGCCGGGCTTGCCGCTGACCGTGCCGAGGCCATACTGGCTGGCGGCGCCCTTCGCCATCGCTTGCTGGAAATAGTGCCGAAAATTGTAGTCGATGCCGACAAAGCTCGCCGGCTCGCCGGCATTGCTGGCCGATATGGCGATGCCGGCCGTATCGATGACATAGATGGCGGAGGCCGAGGCATCGCCGGCAATCGCCTTGAGCTTGTCGTTGAGGGCGGCTTCCCGCATCTTTCCGGCGCGGCGCAGCGCTCCGCGCACCGCATCGTCGCGGGCCAGCACCAATGGCACCAGGCGCTGCTTGTCGATTTCGCCGGTCAGCGTGCCCGCCGCCAGCGGCAGGGCGGCAAGCGCTGTGTCGCGCAGATTGTCGGCCGCCTGGTCGGAAGCGATGCGGCCGGCAATGGCGATCGCGGCAGCCAGAACCGCAAGGGCAATGATGACGACAAGCCAGCGGCCATCGCGTAGCCGCACTGCTGCCTCGCGCAGCAAGTCACGGCCGAGGGTCCCCGCGTTGCCGCTATCGGTGCCTGCTTCCGGCGCTGGCTTGTCCATTTGTCCTCGGGTCTTCGCCGCCAGTGTAATGCGAAATTCCGCCCAAGCAAACGCTGCCTGTGCGGAAATCCGCACAGGTAATTGCCGCATGGCTGCGAACAACGCTGGAAATCCGGGGATTCCGGCCTTTCCGCGATCTGGCACGGCGCTTGCAAAACTCTCTCCAGCGGCGTGCGACCGGAGCGCCGCGATGGGAGAAGTCACGCAGGGCGGGTTCCGTCCATCCGGCCAGGGAGAGTTCGATGCACATCGCAGATCAATCGGGCGCGCCTGCCGCGCAGCGCAAGCCCCTCTATGCCCAACTCTACGTGCAGGTTCTGGTGGCGATCACCGTCGGCATCCTGCTCGGCCACTATTATCCGTCGATCGGCGAAAGCATGAAGCCGCTCGGCGACGCCTTCATCAAGCTGGTCAAGATGATCATCGCCCCGGTCATCTTCCTGACGGTCGCGACCGGCATCGCCGGCATGAGCGATCTGCAGAAGGTCGGGCGCGTCGCCGGCAAGGCGATGCTCTATTTCCTCACCTTCTCAACGCTGGCGCTGATCATCGGCCTTGTCGTGGCCAATGTCGTGCAGCCGGGCGCCGGCTTCAACATCGACCCCGCCACGCTCGATGCCTCGACCGTCAGCACCTATGCCGCCAAGGCGCATGACCAGTCGGTCACCGGCTTCCTGATGAACATCATTCCAGGCACGATCGTCGGCGCCTTCGCCGACGGCGACATATTGCAGGTGCTTTTCTTCTCGGTGCTGTTCGGCATCGCATTGGCGCTGGTCGGCGACCGCGGCGCGCCGGTGCTCAACTTCCTTCAGGCGTTGATGGCGCCGATGTTCAAGCTGGTCAGCGTGCTGATGAAGGCCGCCCCCATCGGCGCGTTCGGCGCCATGGCCTTCACCATCGGCAAATACGGCATCGGCTCGGTCATCAATCTCGCCATGCTGGTCGGCACCTTCTACGCGACGTCGCTGCTGTTCGTGTTCGTCGTGCTGGGAGCCGTCTGCCGCTACAACGGGTTTTCCATCCTGTCCTTGATCCGTTACATCAAGGAAGAGCTGCTTCTGGTGCTCGGCACCTCCTCCTCGGAGGCCGCGCTCCCCTCGCTGATGGAAAAGATGGAAAAGGCCGGCGCCAAGCGCTCGGTGGTCGGGCTGGTCATTCCGACCGGCTATTCCTTCAACCTCGACGGCACCAACATCTACATGACGCTGGCGGCGCTGTTCATCGCCCAGGCGACGAACATCCATCTGTCGATCGGCGACCAGATCCTGCTGCTGCTGGTGGCGATGCTTTCCTCGAAGGGCGCCGCCGGCATCACCGGGGCGGGCTTCATCACGCTGGCCGCGACGCTTTCGGTGGTGCCTTCGGTGCCGGTCGCCGGCATGGCGCTGATCCTTGGCGTCGACCGTTTCATGTCGGAGTGCCGGGCGTTGACCAACTTCGTCGGCAACGCCGTCGCCACGCTGGTGGTCGCACGCTGGGAAGGCGAACTCGACGAGGCCAAGCTGGCGAGAGCATTGGCTGGAACAGCCGACGACAGCCTGCCGGCGGATATCGTTCCCGCCGAGTAATCCGCGGCCGTTTAGAAACGTCGATGGCCGGAGGCATCGCTGTCTCCGGCCATTTTCACGCGCGGCGATGTCAGGCGGTTTTGCCGTGCGGCGCGAGCACGCCGCGCAGCTTGAGCTCAACCCTTGAAGTCCCTTCTGATGTCCGGATAGGTGCTTGGACCGACAGGCATGCGCGCCGCCAGGTTGCCATCATCGAACAGGACAAGGCTGGCCGCGCCAACCAGACCGGCGTGGCGACCGAGCTGGGCCTCGACAACCGGCACGTCACGGTAGGCGCGCATGGCACGCTGCCGGATGGTCGCCTCGATCACAGGCGCCATCAGGTCGAGGCCATTGGCGATGCCGCCGCCGACAACCAGCACGTCGGGCGAATAGAGATGCAAGAGGTTGGTGAAGCCGACGCCCAGCCAGCGCGCCTCTTCCTCCAGCAAGGCCACAGCGAGGTCGTCCTCCAGCCGTGCCGCCTCGACGACGTGGCGGCCGGTGACCTCGGCGTTGGCCGAGAGACGGCGCAGCGTCGAGCCATCGAAGGCCGATGTCGCGGCATTGGCGCGGCGGCCAAGCGCCGTGCCCGAGGCAATGGCCTCGAAGCAGCCGACGACACCGCACACGCAACGCTCGCCCTCATTGGTGATGGTCATGTGGCCGATCTCGGCGGCAAGGCCACGGCGACCGTGCAGGATGCGCCCGTCGACCACGACGCCGCCGCCAATGCCGGTCGAAACGGTGACGAAGACCAGCGAGCGAGCGCCATGACCGGCACCGAAGCGCCATTCGCCAAGTGCAGCCGCGTTGGCGTCGTTCTCCAGCCGCACCGGCAGGCCGAGCCGGCGCTCGAGGATGTCGGCCAGCGGCACGTCCTGCCAGCCGGCGAGCGTCGGCGGTCCGACGGCGATGCCGGCCAGCGGATCGAGCGGCCCCGGCGCACCAACGCCGACACCAACAATGGCGAGCCCAGGGGCCTCGGCATGAACGGTCGCGGCCAGCGCCTCGATCTGGCCGATCACCACGTCGGGACCGGCCTGTGCCTGCGTC
This sequence comes from Mesorhizobium sp. LNHC232B00, assembly GCF_000502435.1. Lineage (NCBI taxonomy): Bacteria > Pseudomonadati > Pseudomonadota > Alphaproteobacteria > Hyphomicrobiales > Phyllobacteriaceae > Mesorhizobium > Mesorhizobium sp. LNHC232B00. The sequence continues at coordinate 163,573 of NZ_AYWP01000004.1, read as the reverse complement.
GGCACGGCCGAGAAGGCCAGGATCTTGCCGTCACGGTCGACCAGCGCGGCACGAAGCTCGGTGCCGCCAAGATCGATCGCGAGGGCGGCTTCGGTGGTCATGCCGCAACCTTCAGCCCATGCAGCCAGCCGATGCGGCCGACCAGATCCTTGTCACCAAAGGCGAGCGAACCCAGAACCACGGTCTCGGCGCCCGCGGCGCGCAACAGCGGCACGGTCTCGTGGCGAATGCCACCGTCGGCGGCAAGAACCACGGCTGCCTCACGGCCGGCCTCTCGCAGGATGGCACGGGCAGCGCGCAGCCGGTCGCAGGCTTTCTCCGACAGGCCCTGGCCCTTGACGCCGATCGCGGTGCCGAGCAGCGTGACGAAGGCGACCTCGGAGACGAAAGGCGTCACCGCCTCGACCGGCGTCTCCAGCCGGAGCACCACGCCGGCTTCGGCGCCGAGTTCACGCGCCAACTGCACGGCGCGTAATCCCGCCTCGCCGTTTTCTGCGTGGACGCTGATCATGTCGGCGCCCGCCTCGATGAACTGGCGCGTCTGCGCCTCGACGATCCGATCATCGACCATCAGATGGACATGGATAGGCTTCGCCGTCAGCTTGGCGATGCGGGCGACGAGATCGGGAAAGAACAGGAAAGATGGCGCGAAATGACCATCCGCCACATCGACATGGTGAAGGTCGACATAGGGCTCGATCCGCCTGAGATCGCTCTCGATATTGACGAGGTCCGCGGACCACGACGAGAATTCGGCGATCATGCGGTCGCGCGGCAGTGCGGCGATGGCGGCCGGGCCAGAGAGTGGTTTCGAGATCATGATGGGTCCTGGTTGTTGAAATTCATGTCGAGAAAGCCGCCTATGGCGGCACGGATCTCAGCGAAATGGCGGTCCTTGTCGGTCGCCTTTGGTGTCACTTCGGCGAAAATCGCGTTGGGGATGATCTCAGCGAGCTCGCGGGCGGTCGCCAAGGGATGAACGAGATCGAGGCCGCAGCCGATAACGAGCGTCGGGATGGCAAGCGCGCCAGCGGCAGCCCGCGACACGCCGGACCCGTCGGCTGCGATCGCCTGCATCACCTCGGCGAAGACGGTGGCATTTTCACGCTCGAAGAAGCCGAGCAGCGAGGCGAGATTATCCGGCGCCCCGCTGCGAAAGCGGGCCGCAGTCACGGAGGCTGCGAAGGCGTCACTCGCCTCTGCCAATGGAAGCCGATTGATGAGTTCCGCAACTTCGACGTAAGGGCGCATGTTTTGTGGCGCCGCGTCGAAGGCCCAGGCAGGCCGCACCAGCACCAAACCAAGGACACGGTCGGGGTGGCGAGAGGCCAGGTGCAGCGCGATCGCCGCGCCCATCGAGATGCCGCCGGCGACGAAACGGTCGAGGCCGGCCGCATCGGCGGCGGCCAGCAGGTCGCCGGCGAACATCGCGATCGAGAACGGGCGTTTGCCGCCCACGCCGGAATCGCCATGGGCGCGGCATTCGACTGTCAGCCGGCGGTATGATGGTTGGTCAAGAAAATTCTGTGCCACCTGATTGGCATCGCCGCCGAGACCATGCTGGAAGATAACGGGGAGCCCGCCCTGCCCCGTATCGAAGACACGAAGCGCGGCATCGTCGCGAAACATGGTCGTCGACGCGGCGTTCATCAAAGCAGCCCGCGCAGGAAGGCGGCGACGCCTGGGGCCTCGTCGGCGGACAGCCCGTGGGTGACGAGCGCCCCGTCGAAGCCCACGGCCTTCAGACGCGCGATGAAATCCGGGAAATCGACGATGCCTTGCCCAACTGTGGCAAAGCGGCCGTCACCATGCCGGTCCTTGGCGTGCGCCATGGCGATGTGGCCCGCCGCCTCATCGATCGCGGCGGCGACGATGGCACGTGCTTCGTCGGGGCTCGCGTGCTCGAACAGGTTCGCTGGATCGAGCACGATCTTGAGGTGCCTGGATCCCATGTCGACAATCAGCCGTGTTGCATCCTTGGCCGAGGTGACGATGTTAGCCTGTTCGGGCTCTATGCCGAGATCGACACCGGCGGTCTCGGCCAGCGCCAGCGCCTTCGCCATCTCAGCAGCCATGTCCGACCAGGCGGCCGGGGTGGCATTGTCCGGGTGATACGCCCATTGATCGGCGGCGTTGCGCGAGCCGGTGCAGAGTGTCACCAGCGGAATGCCGAGGGCGGCGGCCGTCTCGATGACGACGGCAAGACGGCGAAGACCGTCGTCGCGCACAGCCTTGTCGGGATGCGCCATGTTGTAGGTGCCCGAGAGTGCAGCGAGCGAAACGCCTGACGTTTGCGCGCCGACCCGGATGTTCGCAACAGCATCCGCCGGCACGACATCGGGCATCGACGGCAGGCCGGCGCAGGCGAGATTGAACTGCGTCGTCTCATAGCCCGCTTGCCGTACCGCCGTTAGCACGGCGGTCGGCTCGGTGCCCGCAAACGTCTTGGCGAAAATGCCGAGACGCATCAGACCGCACCCGAAACCGAGGCGAGCTCGACCCGTTCGCCAGTTTCCACCGAGCGGGCAATGGCGACCATGGCGCGGATCGAGGCGATGCCATCGTCGACATTGGCGCCACGCATCGGGGCACCATTCAGCACCGTGTCGGCGAGGCCTTCCAGCTGGCGGCGGAAGAAATGGCCGTCGGCGCCAAGCGGCTTTCGCGAGGTCGCGTCCTTTTCGTGGAAAATGTCGACCTCGCTGGCGCGGAAATACCAGGGGTTGAATGTCTTGGCGATGACGGAGCCGTTCTCGCCATAAAGCTGAAAACCCTCGTGCCAGTCCATGCGCACGGCGACGGTGAGATCGAGATGGCCGAGCGCGCCGCTGGCGAACTCGGTTTCGACGAACCAGCAATAGGCGCCGAAGCGTTCGTTGAGGCGGGCGCGGACCGCCGTGATCTCGCCGCAAAGGAAACGGGCCGTGTCGACGAGATGCGAGCCGTGCGCCAGCATGAAATATTGCCTGAGATCAGCCTTTGGATTGCCCGCCGGCTTCTTCGCCAGCTTGCTGGTGACCGGCAGCGGCTGAATGGCGTCGGTGTTGGTGTAGCGATGGGTGGAATCGCAATACCAGGCCTTCAGCGCCAGCACCTCGCCCATCTCGTCTCGCACGAAGTCGCGCGCAGCCTCCAGCGCCGGGTCGAAGCGCTTCATGTGCCCGACCTGCAGCACCTTGCCCGAGCGCCTGACCGCCTGCGCCAGCGCCTCGCCTTCCTCGACTGAGGTACCGATCGGCTTTTCGCACAGAACATGCTTGCCGGCGTCGAGCGCCTTGATCGACATCGGCACGTGATAGGCGTCCGACGTGGCGACGATCACCGCTTCCAGTTCGGGATCGGCGAGCATGGCGTCATAGTCGGCGTAGATCTTTTGCGGCTCGTAGGTGGCGCCCATGCGGGCGAGCAGATCGGGGGCCGCGTCGCAGATGGCGTAAAGGTCGGCATTCCCGGCCTTCACGCAGGATTGCAGATGCGCGAACTGCGCGATGGGGCCGCAGCCGAGCACACCGACCCTGAGGCGTCTGTCTTGTTTCTTGATCATCGTCTCGTTCTTCAGGCGCCGTAGCCGCGCATTGTCTGTCGGTTGGTCTTGACCGCGCCGGCGGGATCGGCGGCGGCGGTGTCGGATTCCTCTTCGAGCACCAGCCAGCCGTTGAAGCGCGGCGCGGTGCCGGCAATCTCGATCACTTGGGCGGTGTCGCAGACGCCCTTGCCGAGCATTGCCCAGATGCCGTTGGCATCGACGTCCTTCAAATGGATATAGCGGATGCGGTCGCGGTAGGTGCGCAGCGTGTCGGCCATGTCCTTGTGGCCACGCAGGATGTGGCCGGTATCGGGCACCCAGCCGACCAGATCGGGGTCGAGAAGCGCGAAGATCGTGTCGTAGTCGGCGCGATCGAACAGCAGCGTGTTGTGGTGCGAGCTCGGATGCACCGCGACGTCGACGCCGGCCTTGCGTCCGAGTTCGCCGGCCTTGTTGTAGACTTCGGCGGCGATGGCGAACTTGTCGCCGCGCGGACCGTCGGACACGACGGTCGCCGACCCCATCGACACCAGCGCGCCCGGAAAGGCGGCGGCGAAATCGATCCAGCGTTTGGCAGTTTCGAGGTCGGAGCCGATCTCATCCTTCAGTGTAAAGCCACTGTCCGAGCCAAAGGCGAAGGAGACCAGCGTCAGGCTGGACGACCTCAGCGCGGCGGCGAACTCCGACGGCTTGCCGGCATAGCGGCCGATCATGGTATCGGTGATCTCGATGCCGGCATAACCACCATCGGCGATCGCCTTCAGCAGATCGTCGGGGCCGCCGGTGAACCGGTCTCCCAGCATTTCCCAGGTGAAGGTCTGGCAGCCGACTTTGAGGTCTTTCACGTTCATCCTTTCATTCCTTGATATTCCTGATGCGCCTTGCGTCAGCCGTTCGATGATGTGGCGCTGATACGCGAGGGCCCGCTCCTTCTCCTTGGGAGGGGCATCCTACTTGACCGAGCCTGCGGTCATGCCGGCGAGGAAGTACCTCTGGGCAACGAGGTAGATGAGCAAGAGCGGTAGCGAGCCGAGCACGCTCATCGCCATCATCTGGTTCCATTCGAAGGCGTGCTGCCCCATCAACAGCTGGATACCGATCGGGACGGTGCGCATGGACGTCGACTTCGTCAGCGTCAGCGCAAAGAGAAATTCGTTCCAGCACAACAGGAAGGTGTAGACCGACGTCGCCACGATACCAGGCAGTGAAATCGGGACGATCACCCGCCAAAGCGCTGTCCAACTGGTGCCGCCATCGACAGCCACGGCTTCATCGAGATCGCGGGGCAAGGTGTTCAGATATCCCGTCATCAGCAGGATCGCGTACGGCAGCGTAAACACCAGGTAAGTCAGGATCAGTGCGACGTAGGTATCGAAGATACCGTATGAGACGACAAGCCCGAAGAAGGGGATCAAAAGTGTGATCGGCGGAATCGTCTGCGTGCTGATGATGATTGTGTTCAGGCTGCCCTTGCCGCGGAAGTTGAAGCGGCTGAACCCGTAGGCCGCCAGCAAGGCGATCAGCACCGTCAGCACGGTCACCGCTCCCGCCACGAAATAGCTGTTGAAGAAGAAGCGCAGTTTTACCGGGTCGCCAAGGATGGCTGCATAGGCTTCCAGGGTGAAGGCCTTTGGCAGGATGGTTGGCGGCAGGGCAAAGATTTCGGTATTCGATTTGAACGAACTGCTCAGCATCCAGTAGATCGGGAATGCCGCGAAAAAGAGCCCCGCTGCAAGCGCTGCATGGAGCGCGACGGTGATCAGCCTGTCTTTCGGCGTATGCCTTTTCCTCATGGTGACTACCGAGCCTTTTGATAGCGGATGTAGAACAGCGTCAGGCCGAGAGAGATCAACAAGATGACCACAGCGCTCGCCGAAGCCTGCGACAGGTTGTAGCTCGAAAACGCCAGCTTGTACGTGTAGGTGCTGAGGACCTCGGTCGAGTAGATCGGGCCACCGCCCGTCGTTATCCAGATCAACGGGAAGACCTGCATGGTCCAGATGAAGTCAAGCAGCGAGATGCTGATGATGATCGGCATCAGCTGCGGGATCGTGATGAAAATCAGCTTCTGGTAGGCTTTCGCCCCGTCGATATCGGCCGCCTCGTAAAAATCCTTGGGAATGCCCTGCAAACCCGCGAGCAGGCTGACCATGAAGAGCGGATAGCCCGCCCAGATATTGGCGAAGGTGACGGCGTGCAGCGCGGTCTCGGGCGAGGAAAACCATTCGACCTTGGAACCGATGATGCCGATTTGCATGAGAATGCTGTTCACGACCCCGTTCGGCTCAAGCAGGAGGCGCCAGATCACGGCGATGATCACCGCGGTGAACAGCCAGGGCAGTATGTAGAGCACGCGCAGGATATTGCGCAGCGTCGGATTTATGCGGTCGCTGTTCAGCATGAGCGCGAAGACCATGCCGATTGTCATGTGGAAAATGACACTCATGCATGTGAAATAGAGCGTGTGCCACAGCGAAGCCCAGAACACCGGGTCGTCGAAGATCGCCTGGTAGTGTTTCAGTCCGGCAAAGGATGGGTCGCGACGCAGCACCGCGCTGTTCTGGAACGAGTAGGCAATCACCGTCACCATCGGCAGCAGCATCAGAAGCCCGATTATGAGCAGCGAGGGCGACAGATAGAGGTAGGGTGCGACCGCTCGTTTCAGCTTGTGGTGGGAGCGCTTTTGCCGGGTCATGTGCCAACCTTGGGATACGCCTTCAAGAGAAGGTGAGCTTCAAAAACAGGTCCATCTCAAATTGCCGATCCGTTGTTGCCGGGTGGCCTGCCCGAAGTCAGGCCACCCGGTCGAAGCACTGGGAACGGGCCGATCAGAATTTCGCCATCCAGCCCTTCTGAGCGGCGGCTGCGGCTTGTTCGGGAGACTGTTCGCCGGCGAGCATCTTCTGGGCTTGCACGTCGAACTGGGTCATCAGGTCTTCAGCCACCGGCAGGCCCGTGAACTCATTGGCGAGATAACCGGTCTTGAAGATTTCAAAAGCCTTGCCGAACGCCTTGTCCGAGGTCACGAAATCGGGCTTGGCGTTGACGTTTCCCGGGAAGGCGTTTGCAAGCGACACGAGCTTGGCGTTGACCTTTTCACTCATCAGATATTGGACGAGTTTCCAGGCCTCTTCCTGATGTTTCGACGCAGCCGAGATGCCGATGCCCCAGGAGGCATAGGGAAGGCCGCGCTTGCCCGTATAGTTTTCCACGACAGGGACCGGGATGAGGTCGAAGTTCAGCTTGGGATTGCGCTTGCGGATGAGGTTCACATGGGCGAGCGAGTCGATCATCATCCCGACGCGGTCGTTGACGAATTCCTCGACCTTTTCCTGCTCGGTCTTGGTAGCGATGCCGGGCGAGATGGTGCCGGCGTCGTTGAGCGATTTGACGAAGGTTAGCATGTCCACCACCGGCTTGCCCTCAAGGTCCGGCTTGCCGTTCGCCATCATCGACTGGCCGGAAGCCCAGACCCACGACATCATGTCGTTCTGGACGCCGGACGGCGTTTGCAGCGAAAGGGGCAGCACCCAGCCATACTGGTTCTGGTCGGCGTGCGTCATCTTCTTGGCGGCATCGAGAAACTCCGCACGGGTCGACGGCAGCTTGGTCACGCCGGCCTTGGCGGCGAGGTCCAAATTCACGAAGACCGGGTAGACGAAGGAAGCGACGGGAAACATCACCGCCTTGCCGTCCACCTTGATGATGTCCGCGACTTGGGCTTTGTCGAACTTGCTCGCCTCCATCATCGGGTTCATGTCGGCCAGCGCACCCTGCGCGTTCAGATTGTTCACCCAGGCGCCGTCGAGACCGACGACGTCGCTGAGTGTTCCGGTTGCAGCGCCAACCGAGATCTGGTCTCGCGTGGTGGCGTAGGGGCCGCTGACCAGCGTCACCTTGATTCCGGGGTTTGCCGCCTCGAACTCATCCATGATTGACCTGAGCGAGCCAGCCGGCAATTCGGGCTCCCACCATTGGGTGAATTCCAGCGTCGTATCCGCCATGGCGCCGGTTGCGCCAAGCAACCATGCGGCCGCGGCTATTTTCAGCATCGCGGGTTTTATGCGAAACATCATTTTCTCCTCCTTCTTTAGGATCGACCGCACAATGCGCCCGATCGTCTGGTTATTAAGAAGTCTCCTTATGCAGGTGCCTCACCCTCACCCGCGTCTTGTCGCGTATATTCAGATCGCCAGATGCGTCTCGGGATCGAAGAAATGGAGCTTGGCGTCGTCCAGCGCCAACCTGATTTCCGCGCTGGAGCGGACTGTGCTGACCGGTTCGAATCTTGCCACCGCATTCGACGCCAGGCCGAAATCCTGCACCGCGTCAGGGTCGCCGGAGTCCACCCGGACCGCGTCTATGTTGAGATGGACGATATGTTCGGATCCGAGTTCTTCGATCGAGGTTACCCTTGCCGGTATCGTCTGATACTTGCGGCCGGATTCGAGGCTGCTGTCATAGAGATCCTCCGGTCGTATCCCGAACACGACCTTGCGCCCCGCATACGACCTCAAGCCCGGTCTGCGCACGAAGGCTGCATCCTGCAGCCGGATGGCAAAGGCGCCGGACGTCAGTTCGTCGCCCGTCAGGGTCGCCTCGAAAAGGTTCATCGAAGGAGACCCGATGAAGCCGGCAACGAAGGCGTTCACCGGCGATTCATAGAGCCTCTTGGGTGTGTCGACCTGCTGCAGCACGCCGCCTTTCAACACCGCGACCCTGTCACCCATCGTCATGGCTTCGGTCTGGTCGTGGGTCACATATATGGTCGTTACGCCGAGCTGCTTTTGCAGACTGGTGATTTCGGCGCGCATTTGGACACGCAGTTTCGCGTCCAGATTGGAAAGGGGTTCGTCCATGAGAAAGGCTGCCGGCTCGCGCACCATGGCGCGGCCCATGGCAACCCTTTGACGCTGTCCGCCTGAAAGGTTCGCGGGTTTGCTGTCCAGCAGAGATGTCAGTTGAAGGGTTTTGGCGATCTCGTCCACGCGTTTCTTGCGCTCGGCTTTCGGCTTGCCTGCCAGCCGCATCGAAAAGGCGATGTTTTCGGACACCGTCATATGCGGGTAGAGGGCGTAGCTCTGGAAGACCATCGCGATGTCGCGATCCTTGGGCGGCATGTCGACGACGTCTATTCCGCCGATCCGCAGGCTGCCGCTGGTGACGTCCTCCAACCCTGCGATCATCCGCAACGCGGTGGATTTGCCACAGCCGGACGGCCCGACGAGAATCAAGAACTCGCCGTCCTCGACCGACAGGTTCAATTGGTCGATCGCGTGAAAATTGTTCCCGTAGGTCTTGCAGATATTCTCAAGAACGACTTCTGCCATATTCCTCCCTCCACAAGTCCAAGCCACTGATTCTTATGATGGTCCTCGGCTTATGTTCACCTGCGAAATCTTTCCTCGTACAGTTCGGGCTATGTTCCGGTATCGAGCCGCGCATGTTTCAGTTCGACCGCCGACGGCGCGTTCGTCGATGCCAGGAGTTCCGTGACCCGGTCGGCAGTCGGAAGCGCTTCGCGCCCGCCCCGCCCCGTTATCGAAAGGGCCGCCGCCGCGGCCGCGAATGCAACCCGGCCCGCGGTGTCGGCCCCGCGCGTCAAGGCAAGGGCATAGGCGCCATGAAAGCAGTCGCCGGCACCGGTCGAGTCGACGACGGCAACCCGGTGCGGCGGCAGGTGCCAGACCCCCGTCTCGTCGCGTCCGCGATAGAAGACGCCCCTGCCGCCATCCGTCAGAACCACGGCGGATCGCGACGGCAACCACAATGCATCGAGTATCTCGGCCGGCGACTGGAGGCCCGTGGCGGTCCGCGCAAAGCCGAGCGGAAGAATGAGATGGTCGCAGAGCCCGATCAGTGTCTCGGTGGCTGAGCCGTGGCTCCATTCGATATCGCCGAGGATCGCAAGGCCAAGATCGCGAGCCCGAGCCACGACATCCAGCGACCCGATCCCGTAGCCATCGACGATCAGGACGGTCGCGCGGCTGAGGACCTCGTCCGGAAAATCTGGCGCGGTGCCCAGCATCGCTTCGTCGTCATACGCGATGAACCGCTCCCCATCCGAACCGACGGTGATCCGCGAGCGCACCGGGCGCGCGTGCGGGTGGCGCGGCGCGAACGCGGTTTCAACGCCGCTTGCAACGAGGTCGCACAACACGGCGTCGTCGGCGGCATCGCTCAGCCAGCCGACGAACCCGGCGGTGCCGCCAAGCCGCGCGACGGCGGCAAGTGCCGTCGCGACATTTCCCCCGAAAGCTCGGGCACTTTGCAGAACCTTCCCCTTGCCCGCCGACAACGGCTGATCGACATAGACGATGTCGTCGATCGCAATCGCTCCGAAGCCAATGATTGAAGGGACGGTGGGCATCGTTCAGGCACCCGCCTTCGCCAAGGCGTCTTGCGCCGAAAGGCCGTCATGGATGACGCCCCGAAAGGCAATCGCCGCCTTTTCCGGATCGCCATGCCCCCAGAGATTGCGGCCCACAACGGCACCGCGCGCGCCGGCACGGATGGCGTCCGCCGTCTGCTGAAGGGCGCCGAGCAGCGTGTCGGTCTTCGGACCACCGGCGATCACAACCGGCACCGGGCAGGTCCGAACGGTCTCTCGAAACGACTCGAAATCGCCCGTGTAACCGATCTTGATCACGTCGACGCCGGACTCGTAGCCGATGCGTGCCGCATAGGCGATCTCGTCGGGGGTGAAGACGATTTTTGCCCCGTCGGTGAAATCGCGAGGGTAGATATGCGCCACCACCGGCATGCCGTAGCGGGCCGCAGCATTCACCGAATCGGTCAGCCAGCGTATGTATTTGCCCTCGGTCGCGCCGCGCACCGGAATGGCCACGGCCAACGCATCGGCGCCAGCGCGCACCGCATCCTCGGGCGTTGCAATCAGTTCGCTGATGCGATCGTCTGGAGTGAAGCAGCCGGCCTGGATCACCAGGGAAGCCTTGCCCGCATATTGCGGCCACAGATGGCGCGCGGTGCCGGGCTGGATGCTGACATAGTCGGGTTTGCCCACCATGACGCGTGCAAGCGCGCCCGGCAGGTCGGCAAGACCCCCTTTGCGCACGTCGCCATAGCCGACGAAGTGGTCGACCGCGCCGCCAAAAAGATTGCCCGATGGATGTGAGAAGAGGCGCGCCAGGCGCACCTTGGTTCCGAGGCTCATGAGTCTAAAACTCTCCAATCGATTGGTTTCAAAATCCCGGATCCAGTGTTTTCGAAAGAAAAGATAAATGCAATCTTTCGAAAGCTTTCGAATTCGCGTATTTTTGATAGAGTGAACCGAGGCCAGCGCGATCGCTTGGCGCATGGAGGCAAGGACAGGGCAATGTTGTCGGAGCAGAGACGCCAGTCGATCCTGGGTGAGGTGCAACGCAGCGGACAGGTTCGCATCAAGGACCTGTCGGACGAATTTGGCGTGTCGGAAGTCACGGTGCGCTCCGACCTCGAGATACTGGACCGCAAGGGACTGCTGACCAAGACCCGCGGAGGGGCGGTGACCCGGACGACGGATTCGACCACGGCCGCGTTCGCCCGGCGGATGCAAACGAACCTCGACGCAAAGAAACGCATCGCCCGGGCAGCGGTAGACCTGTTCGAGGACAACCAATCGGTCATCTTCGACGGCGGCTCGACGTTGATGCAGGTTGCCATGCTGCTACCACCGCTCAGCAATGTCGTGGTCGCGGCCACGGCGATGAATATCGTGCAGCATCTGATGCATCGGCCGGGGCTCGACGTTCACATGATCGGTGGCCGGGTCTATCCAGACACGGTGAGCACGCTGATCACCGATGCCGACACCGCTCTCGGCGGCCTGGTGGCGCATCAGGTCCTTGTTGGAGCGCATGCGATTGACTCGTCACTGGATGTGGTCGACGTGAACGAAGATATGGCGCGAACCAAGCGAAACCTCGTGCGCATGGCCCGGCGCGTTGTGCTGCTTGCGGATTCGAGCAAATGGGGCGTCAGCGGAACCTCCAAGGCATTTTCGCTGTCGAGCGTCGATGTCGTGATCACCGACGATGGTCTGTCCGACCCGATACGCAGCCAGCTCGATAGGACCGGGGCCAAGGTGATCTATGCCTGACCCCATCGCGGTCCCTGGCCGCGACGTAATATCTGCGCGCGCAAGCCCACGGGATCCGCATCGGCGGCCGGCCGTTTTTTCATGTCTGTCATTTCCTCCTCCTAGGGCTGGCAGCCTACCAATGTCGCCAGCGTTTTCGCATGTTCTATAAAAATTTTACGCGCGTCAATATTTAAAATGTTGTATAGCGCTTTCCAAAACGATCCGTTGCCGGCGCAGCGGATCCGGCAGACCATAACCGCATCGGGAGGACCGATCTAAAATGCAGGCAAAATCAAGGGAAAAACTCGGAATCGGTGTCATCGGATGTGGCAACATCTCGATGACCTATTTGCGCAATGCCGCCCTCTTCGGCGGCATCGAGTTGCGCGCCTGCGCCGATATTTCGGCCGACATGGCGGCGTTGCGGGCCAAGGAATATGGTATCCGGGCACTCGGCGTCGATGCGCTGCTGGCCGACCCCGAGATCGATCTCGTCCTCAACCTGACCATTCCCGCCGCACATTTCGACATTTCGTTTTCAGCGCTTTCGGCCGGAAAGCACGTCTTCACCGAAAAGCCGCTGGCGATTTCGGCTAGCGACGGGCGCCGGCTGGTGGCGGAGGCGGCCAAACGCGGCGTGCTGCTCGGCTCGGCCCCTGACACCTTCCTGGGTGCTGCCGGGCGCCGCGCGCGCCGGCTGATGAACGAGGGCGCCATTGGCCGCCCCGTCACCGGCACCGCCTTCATGATGGGGCGCGGCATGGAGCACTGGCATCCCAACCCGCAATTCTACTACCAGCCGGGCGGCGGCCCGGTGTTCGACATGGGACCCTACTACCTGACCATGCTGGTCAACCTGCTCGGTCCGGTCGCGCGCGTCATGGCGATGGCAACGCGTGGCCAGGAGGAAAGGCTGATCACCGCCGAGGGACCGTTCAAGAACACGACGTTCAAGGTCGGTACGCCGACCAATGTGTTGTCGCTGCTCGAATTCCGCTCGGGCGCCACCGTCACCTTCGGCGCGTCATGGGATGTCTTCCGCCATTCCAACCACCCAATCGAATTGCACGGCACGGAAGGTTCGCTGCGCCTGCCCGATCCCGACACGTTCGGTGGCACCGTCTCCTTGTCCGAACGCGGCGCCGAGTGGAAGGATTACGCCAGCGAAGGCGAGCTCTACGGCGCCCGCAACTGGCCTTACGCCGCGCCCGACCGCGCCAATTACCGCATGCTGGGCGTCGCCGATCTGGTGCGCTCGCTCACGACTGGTGCGACACCCCGCGCGTCCGGCAATCTGGCGCTGCATGTGCTGGAGATCATGGAGGCGATCCTGCAGTCGGGCGAAACGAAAAGCTCGGTTTCCATTGCCGGCAATGTCGCCCAGCCGGCGCTGCTGACCGAGGACGAAGCAAGCAGCTTTCTCGCCTAGACTCGGATCACCGTTTCACCGAACGATGATCTGTTGTTCTGACGCAATTCCGGACGGAAAACCGTTTCACACTTTTCCTGGAATGCTTCACGGAGATAACGATGACGCTCGACCCCGATGCCTTGCGCGCCCTCGAAATCGGCCGTGCGGCCGGCAGCGAACCGTTCGAGCATGGCAGCGTGGCGGCGGCGCGAGCAGCCTACAACGCTTCGTTCCCGGCGCAGCAGGGCGAGCACGAGCCAGTCGCATCAACCGCGCAGCTAACGATCGACGGGCCGAACGGCCCGGTCACGATCCGCATCCATCGCGGCATCGGCGCGCCACTGACCGCAGCGCGCGCCGTGCTCTATCTGCATGGCGGCGGCTGGGTCATCGGCAATCTGGATTCTCATGACGAGATCTGCCGCTGGTTGGCCAATCTGGGCAATGCCATCGTGGTCTGCCCCGATTACCGGCTGGCGCCGGAACACAAGTTTCCGGCCGGGCTCGACGATTGCGCGGCAACGCTCCGCTTCATGGCGCGGAATGCCAGGGAACTCGGCATCGACCCAGCCCGCATCACTGTGGCCGGAGACAGCGCCGGCGGCAACCTCGCCGCTGTTCTGGCTTTGCTTTCCCGCGACGGACTGGCGCCGCCGCTTGCAGCCCAGATCCTGATCTACCCCAACACCGATGCCCGCCAGACGGCGGACAGCTACCGCCGTTTCGGCGACGGCTTCGGGCTCACCGCCGCCACCATGGCCTGGTTCCGCGACCACTATGTGCGAACGCCTGATGACATCACGGACTGGCGGGTTTCGCCGCTGCTCGCGTCAAGCCTTGCCGGCGCGGCACCGGCGTTTGTCGCGCTCGCCGGCCACGACATCCTTGCCGACGAGGGCACGGCCTATGCCGAACGCTTGCGGGCCGACGGCGTGCCGCTGGTCTTGCGGCAGTGGCCGGGGCAGATCCATGGCTTCGTCTCGATGGGTCGCCACATCAAAGCCGCGCGGCAAGCGGTGAGCGAGGCGGCGGCCTGGCTGCAGTTGCAGCCGCCCGATCAGGCCGATTGACGCATCACCAAGGTCGCGCCGAGCTTGACGTTGCGTGCCAGGCCTTGTCCGGGCGGATCGGCCTCGTCCAGCAGGGCAAGCAAGATCTCGACGCTGCGGCCGGCCATGGTGGCGAAATCCTGCGCCATCGTGGTCAGCGCCGGACAGGTGTAGCGGCTCAGCGGATGGTCGTCATGGGCGGCGACACGGAAGTCGCAATCGGGTCGGCGACCGATCTTCAGCCCGCGCGAAAAGGCGGCCGCCATGACGCCGAAGGCGAGGCGGTCATTGGCGCAGAGCAGCGTGCGGGCCGGCAGGCCGCCATTCTCGAGCGTCTTGTCCATCCATTCATGGCCAATGCGCTCGAAATCCCAGCTGTAGTCGGCCGCCGCCTTGAGCACGATCGGCTCCAGACGAGTGGCTCGCATCGTGTCGATATAGCTCTGCAGGCGCTCGCGAGAATTGTGATTGACGTGCGGGATGTCGACATAAACAGGCGGTTCGCCGGACCGGCAGAGATAGTCGACGATGGTCGAGGTGCTCTGATGATTGTCGTTGCCGACGAACGGCGTGTCGCCCTCGATATAGGTGTCGAAATAGACGATCGGAATGTCCTCGCTCATCTGCTCGAAGACGCCGGGTTCGGAGACCGATCCCAGGGGAGCGACGATGGCGCCGGCGACCTTCAGCGACATCAGCGTCCTGACCGATTCCGCCTCCAGTTTCGGCGAACCGTGCGAGGAGATGACGATCGGCCAGAAGCCCTCGTCGCGGCAGCGCAGTTCGATGCGGCTGACCATTTCGGCATAGAATGGATCGGTGAGCGCCGGCACGATGATGCCGACATTGCGGGTGCGCTTGCGATTGAGATTGCGCGCGAAAACGTTGGGCTGGTAGTCCGACGACCGCAATGCCGCCTCGATGCGCGCCCGCGTCGCCGGCTTCACGCTCGCCGGATCGTCGAAATATTTCGACAGGGTCGGCCGCGACACGCCGGACGCCCTGGCGAAATCATCCATGGTACGGTGGGTCTTCTCCGCCATCGATATTCCACGCCCCCTCGTCCTTGCTCGCCAGTCCTTTTTCGGTCTGGCCAGAATCAGTCTTGCGACCGTTGCCGTGAGGCAGCATTGCTTGACCGAATTTATCAGTCAAATTTTCGCGTTTGCAGTACAACGCAAAAGAATCGCGCGCGTCAAATTATTTATTGACGCTCTAAAATTGGCAACCTAGGTTTTGAACGCGCATGGCAATAGGGATGGCATCCGGCAACCCGCCACGGGCGAATGGGGAGGATATGAAGAAACTGGTTTGCGCCGGCGAGATCCTGGTCGAGATCATGGCCGAGCGGATCGGCCAGAGCTTCCTTGCCCCCGGGCCGCTCGTCGGCCCGTTTCCATCCGGCGCGCCGGCGATCTTCATCGACCAGGCGGCGCGGCTCGGCCAGCCGGCAGGGCTGATCGCCGCGGTCGGCGATGACGATTTCGGCCATTTGAACATCGAGCGCCTGCGCGCCGACGGCGCCGATATCTCGGCCATCAAGGTGCATCGGGGTGCGGCGACCGGAACCGCCTTCGTCACCTACGAGGCGGACGGCAGCCGGCATTTCGTCTACAACATCAAACAAAGTGCCGCCGGCCTGATCGAGATCGGCGCCGAGGCGCGCGCGCTACTGGCCGGCGCCGATCATTTTCACGTCATGGGCACCTCGCTGTTCTCGCCCGAAGTGATCGAGGTGGCGCGCAACGGGATCGAGGCTGTCAAGGCGCGCGGCGGCACGGTCTCCTTCGATCCCAACATCCGCAAGGAGATGCTCGATCTGCCAGGCATGCGCGACGCCTTGCACTTCGTGCTCTCGAAGACCGACGTTTTCCTGCCGAGCGGGCCGGAACTGTTCATCTTCGCCAAAGCGACCGACGAGGAAGGCGCGGTGCGCGAAATGCTGGGACGCGGCATCTCCACTGTGGTGGTCAAGAAGGGCGCCGACGGTGCCGTTCACTACGACCGGACCGGGCGGACGGTTTCGCCCGGCTTCGCCGTCGATGAAATCGATCCGACCGGCGCCGGCGACTGTTTTGCCGCCGCCTTCGTCTCCTTCTGGCTGCGTGGAGCGACACCTGAAAAAGCGCTCAGCATCGCCAATGGCTGCGGCGCGCTGGCAGTGACGAAGAAGGGACCGATGGAGGGCATCGCCTCGCTTGCCGCCGTCGAAGCCTTCATCAAGACCGCCAAGACCGGTGCGCCGGCATGAGCCAGGCGACGGACAGGCTGGCAGCGATCGCGACGCGTCGCGCGGCCGGTGAACGCTGCGGCATTGCCTCGATCTGCTCTGCTCATCCGCTGGTCATCGAGGCGGCGCTGCGCGATGGCAAGACGCGCGGCGCCGACGTGCTGATCGAGGCCACCTGCAACCAGGTGAACCACGAGGGTGGCTATACCGGCATGACGCCAGGGGATTTCCGCCGCTTCGTCGAGGCGATCGCCGGCAAGGTCGGCTTTGCCCTGGACAGGCTGGTGCTCGGCGGCGACCATCTCGGTCCCAATCCGTGGAAACACCTGCCGGCAGCCGAAGCCATGGCGAAAGCGTCGCGCATGGTCGATGCCTATGCCGAGGCCGGCTTCACCAAGCTCCATTTGGACGCCAGCATGGGCTGCGCCGGCGAAGGCGCCGCACCGCCAGACGCGACGATTGCCGCGCGTGCGGCCGACCTGGCCGAAGTGGCGGAAGCCGCCACAGAACGAACTGAAGGTGCCAAGCCGGTCTATGTCATCGGCACGGAGGTGCCGGTGCCTGGTGGCGCTCTTGAGGCGATGGAGCATCTGGCGGTGACCACACCGGAGGCGGCACGCGAGACGGTGCGCATCCACCGCGATGCTTTCGCCCAGCGCGGCCTCGACCGGGCTTTTTCGCGGGCGATCGGCGTCGTCGTGCAGCCGGGTGTCGAATTCGGCAATGCCGACGTGATCGCCTATCAGCCGGAACGCGCACGGGCGCTCGCCGGCACGCTCCGAGACCTGCCGCAATTCGTCTTCGAGGCCCATTCGACCGACTACCAGCCGGTGGCGGCACTGAGCGCGTTGGTCGATGACGGCTTCGCCATTCTCAAGGTCGGGCCGTGGCTGACCTTCGCGCTGCGCGAAGCGCTCTACGGCCTGAGCCACATCGCCGACATTCTCGCTCCCGACGCCTCGCGGGAAAGCCTGCCGGCGGCGATGGAGCGCGTCATGCTGGCGGCGCCGGGCAACTGGAAGAATTACTATCACGGCACCGAGGCCGAGCAGCGGATCGAACGGCATTTCTCCTACAGCGATCGTATCCGCTATTACTGGCCGGCGCCGGGCGCCCAACAGGCCGTGGACGCGCTGATGCAGGCGCTTGGCGACCGCGACATCCCCTCTCCCCTCATCAGCCAGTATCTTGGTCGTCTCGGTGGTGCCGTGGCGAATGGATCCGTCGCGCCGAAAGCGAGGGAATTGCTGATCGCTGGCGTGACGGAGGTTCTCGACATCTACGCCAGCGCGACCGGCTGACCAGCCGATCAGATTACGGCAGCAGAACCAGCGCGCCGGTGGTGCGGCGGGATTCCAGATCGCGATGCGCATCGGCGGCCTCGGCAAGGGTGTAGCGGGTCGGCGCCTCGACCCTGACCACGCCTTGCCGAAGCGCCTGGAAGAACCTGGCGACGTGCGGCGCGAGCTTTTCCGGCGTGTCGGTGTAATGCGCGTAGTTGGGCCGCGACAGGGTGAGCGATTTGGAGGCGAAGCGGCCGATATCCCAATTGCCGACCGGCCCCGAAGCCTGGCCAAAGCTGACGAGATGGCCGCGCACGGCAAGGGCCGCGAGCGAGCCGCCGAATGTGTCGTTGCCGACCGCGTCATAGGCGACATCGGCGCCCTTGCCCCCTGTCAGTCGCAAGACGGCCTCGGTGAAATTCTCACGGGAGTAGACGACGACATGGTGCGCGCCAAGACGCTCGACGATCCGCGCCTTGTCATCGCTCGACACGGTGGCGATGACAGTCGCGCCGAGGTGGCGCGCCCATTGCACCAGCAGCTGGCCGATGCCACCGGCCGCCGCATGGATGAGGACGATGTTGCCCGGTTTCACGGCGTGTACATCATGCAGCAGGAAACTGGCGCTGACGCCCTTGAGCAGGCCGGCGGCGGCGATCTCGTCCGGGATATCGTCGGAGAGATGAACCAGCAGTTCGGGCGCCATGTTGCGCCGCTCACTGTAAGCGCCGACCGGCGGACAGGCATAGGCAATGCGGTCGCCAGCAGAGAAACCCGACACCGCCGAGCCAACCGACTCGATGAGCCCGGCGGCCTCCATGCCCGGCACGCCAGGCGGCTGCAGGAGGTCGAAAAATCCGGTTCGGCAATAGACGTCGATGAAATTGACGCCGATCACCGTGTGGCGGATCCGCACCTCGTTCGGCGCGGGTTGTGGCAGGCCGATTTCCCGCAGCTGCAATTCTTCCGGGCCGCCATAGCGCTCGACAACGATCGCACGGGTCGTTGCGGCCTGGCCCGATGTGACCATTGGGGCGGCACGCGGCATCTCCACGGATGGTGGCGACGCGACCCGAAGCGTTCTTGTCTCGACCGGCGAGCCTATGCTTCCGCGCCGCAGCAGATTGCGCACCGCCGTAAAGCCGGCCTGATAGATGCCTTCGGTGACCAGCTTGACCAGTTCGTCGCGGCGATGCGCCGGCGGGTGGAATTCGGAATTCCATTCCCAGAAGGTGGCATTGCCGTCGGTTACCGGCTTCAGCCGCAGCGAGGCGACGTAACCCATCAGCGGCAGCGGCGCTTCGAGCAGGCAATAGCTCAGCCGCAGGTCCTTGTCGGACAGCGCCAGCAATTGCTCGCGCAGCTCGCCGCCGTCGTTCAGCCTGAAGTGGCGCACGGAGCCGACCGCATCGACCGGCTCGCCGCCCTCGATTTCGCTGAAGGCGATCGCCGGATGCCAGCGGTCATGGCCGTTGAAATCGCGCAGGATCGCCCAGACCTCGTCGACCGGCGCATCGATGATCGTGCTCTGACAGACCTGGACCATCGGCCGGCGTCAGCGCCCGAACCGGTGCTTCAGCGCGGTCAAGGCGGCCTGGAACACGCCATTGCCGATCTGCTGCATAAGCGTGGTCTCGCGATCCGGCGCGCAGTCGAACTCCGCCTGCCATTCTGCGAGCGTCAAATTGCCGTCGGTGATCGGCGTCAGCGACAGCGTGGCGACATAGTTCTCCACCGCCATCGGACTTTCCAGGATCGCGTAGCTGCATGACAGATCGTAATCGGACAGCGCCAGCAATCTTTCGCGGATGCGCCCGCCGTCCTTCAGCGTGAAACTTCTGATGCAGCCGATCTGGTCGGGTTGCGCGTTCTGTTCGATGCGGCTGTCGGCAACGAACGGCGCCCAGCTTGGCAGTGCATTGAAGTTGCGGACGAGCTTCCACACTTCCGCTGCCGGTGCGGGAATGACAGAGGAGACATAGACCTTGGTCATGCTTGGGGGCCGGCTATGGGCATGGCAGTCCGCGTATGCATTGTCTCGCGCCGCGCCAGATCGACCCCCACTACGTCGAGCTTTGCTCGACACCTCTCCCCCGATCGGCGGGGGAGAGGAAGGGTGCGAACCGTCCACGACGGGCTCCCTTCCTCTCCCTCCGGAGGGGGGAGAGGTGGCGCTGCGAAGCAGCGACGGAGTGGGGGGACCACTTGGCAATCATCGCGAACCGACGCAGCATGGCAATCAGGCGCAAGGCATCGTCTCGCACGGCCCAACGAAGCGCGAGGAAACGCCGCCCGCACTTCAGTGATCGCGGTCGTCATCGTCGTCCTTGGCGGCCTTGCCCTTGCCCTTCTTGTCGCGGGTCAGGCTGGAAATATCCTTGGCGTCGCGCAGCACGTCGGTCATGCGGCCGAGCGAGCCGCCCTCGATGCCGATCTCCTTCATCAGATTGTCGATCATCGGCGCCTGCACGCGGTAGCGCAGCGCGGAATCGATCACCTCGTCGGTGACGTTGCGGTTACCGCCGGTGCCGCCGTTGATGCCGTCGACATGCAGGATCTTGATGCCGTCGATCTTCTCCATCGGCTTGACGCTTTCGCGGATGATGCCTTCCATATGGTCGAGCAGTTTTCCGCGCAGACGTCCGGCGCGGGCTTCGTCGGACAGAAGGTTCTCGGCCTCGTTCAACTGGCGATGGCCCGTTGCGTCGACCTCGTAGCGCTGCGCGGCGGCAAGAGCGTGGATCTTCTCGGCCTCCGCCGAAGCGACGGCGGCGATCTTCTGCGCTTCGGCCAGGCTCTTCGCTGCCTTCATCTCGGCATCCGCGGCGGAGACGATGCGCAAGGCCTCGCGCTCGGCCTCGCGCTGCGCGCCGATCAGGTCGGTCAGCTTGCGGCGCTCGGCGATCTCGCGTTCGCGGGCGGTGAAGGCCTGTTCCTCGGCCTGGACGGCCTTGGCGCGAACCGCCTCCGATGCGGCGATAGCGGAAGAGCGTTCCTGCGTCTTCTTGGCGATGTCGATGGCCTTCTGGATCTCGGCGATCTCGATCTTCTGGTCGCGGTCGACGCCGAGCTGCCTGATGTCACGCTCCTTGATCAGCCGGGCTTCCTCGATGCCACGTTCGGTGGTGATGCGGGCGCGCTCGACCTCCTCGCTGGCCGAAATTTCGGCCTCCTCGAAAGCCTGGCGCTTGGCGATCTGCAGCGCTTCCAGATGACGCTCGCGTTCGATACGGACCTCGTCGACGACGCGTTCCTGCGCGATTCGCGCCGTCTCGGTCGCCTGGTTCTCGACGATCTCGGCGCGGCGCTTCTCGGCCTCGGCCTTGGTCACTTCCAGCGCTTTTTCGGCCAGCGCGATCTGGCGTTCCAGTTCGGCAACCTCAAGCAGTTTCTTGCGCTCGATCTCGAGCTTGCTTTGCGCGCCCTCGCGTTCGATGCGGGCCTTTTCCAGCGACAGTTCGAGCGCGATCTGCTCGCGCTCGGTCAGCTCGCGCATCTTCATCTCGGTCTCGTCGAGCGAACGGCGGCGCGCGATCTCGCGGCGCTGCGTGTCCTCCTCGCTCTTGATGCGCTCCTCGGTGATGTTGCGCTCCTGGTTGAGCCGCGATTTCTCGACGGCTTCACGCGACGAAAGCTGCGCCTGCTCGGATTCCTGGTCGCGCAACGCCCGCTCGATGGCGAGTTCAGACCGCTGCGCGGCGCGACGGATCTCGACCTCGCGCTCCTGTTCGAGGCGCGCATATTCGGTGTCGCGGTCGATCTCCAGCACCTTGCGCTGGGTGTCGAGGTTCTGGTTGCGGATATCGACCAGCGTGCGCTGCTCGATCTCGTTGCGCATGCGCCGCCTTGTCTCGATCGATTCCGTCAGCTGCGTCAGGCCTTCGGCGTCAAAGGCGTTGGATGGATCGAAATATTCGAGGCTGGTCTGGTCGAGATCGACGATGGCGACGCTTTCCAGCTCGAGCCCGTTGGCTGCAAGCGATTCTTCGGCCAGCCTGCGCACCTTGGCGGCGTAGTCGCCACGCAGTTCATGCATCTCTTCCAGCGTCATCTGGGCGGCGACCGTGCGGAGGGCGCCAGCGAACTTGCCCTCTAGCAACTCGCGCAGGCTGTCGGGCTGCAGCGTGCGGCGGCCCAGCGTCTGCGCGGCGGCGGCGACCAGTTCGCGGCTGGCGCCGACGCGCACGAAGAATTCGGCGATCAGGTCGACGCGCATGCGGTTGCGGGTGATCAGCGCTAGCCCGTCTTCGCGCCGCACCTCGATGCGCAGCACGTTCATGTTGACCGGAGTGATCTCGTGCAGCACCGGGATGACGAAGGCGCCGCCATTCACCACCACCTTCTCGCCCATGAAGCCGGTGCGCACGAACGCCGTCTCCTTGGTCGAGCGGCGATAGAGCCACCGCAAGATGTAGACGGCGATCACCACGACGACTGCCGCAACGATCAGCCACAACAGGAAAGCGCCAAAGGTCTGCGCGTCCATGATCTATCCTCCCCAAGACAATGCGGCCGGCGCGAGGCGACCGATTTCAAACATCCACCCGCGCGGTGGCGAAGTCCAATTCTTCATGCCCGCCTCTGCAGCTTCGGCGTGATCGCGTGGAAGGCAGCGACCGCCGCGTCGACGAAAGGCGTGTCGTTGATGTTGGACCGCACCCGTTCGACATGGCGCAAAGGTGTCTGGCGAACGGTCTTCTCGATCGCCTCGAACAAAGCGTTGTCGGCTTCCGGATCGTGAAAGGGCTGGCCGGGCGCGTCGAGCATCGAGACACCGCCTTCCGGCAGCAGGAAGCGCACCGGGCCGTTCATGGCATTGAGCCGCGCGCCGATCCATTCGCCGAAGGCACGGTTCTCGTCGCGCGTGGTGCGCATCAGCGTGACGTTGGGATTATGGATGACGAATTTGCGGCTGCTGAATTTCTCCGGCACGCTGTCGCGAGGACCGAAATTGACCATGTCGAGCGCGCCGGCCGAGCCGACATAGGGCAGTCCGGTGCGGATCGCCGCACCAAAACGATCCTCGGTCGCCGGGAAGACGCCGCCGACGATCATGTCGGCCACTTCCGTGGTGGTGAGATCGAGAAAGGCCGACAGCAGGCGGGAATCGCCGAGGTTTTCCATGGCCCGCCCGCCAATGCCGGTGGCATGGAAGACCAGGCAGTCATAGTCGGCTTCAAGTCGTTTCGTGACAGCTTGCACCAGAGGCGTGGTGACGCCGAACATGGTGATGCCGACGGCCGGCCGCGCCAGCTTGCGCTTTGCCTCCCACGCCTCGGCGTTGGGCAATTGCGCGACCATGCCGGCCATGGCGTGCGCGGCATTGGAGAGCACCTGTTCGGTGATCGAGTTCAGCCCCTGCACATCGGCGACCGAATGGAACATCATGATATCGGCGCCGCCGACATATTTGGCGACATCGCCGGCTGCCACCGTCGAGACCATCAGCTTGGGAATGCCGACCGGCAGCACCCGCATGCCCGCGGTTGCCAGCGTGGTGCCGCCGGAGCCGCCGGCCGATATGACGCCGCCGATGCCCGGTTCGCGTTCGATCCAGCGCGCGAAGGCTTCCGCCATGGCGCTGACCGATCCGCCGCGATCATTGGTGAAGACGGCGGATGAGCCACGCGGGTGCATGCCGGCCACCTGCATGGCCGGCACATCGGCGCTGGTCGGTTTTCCCGAGGTCGACAGATCGACGGTGCGCACAGGCAGGCCGAGCGACTTCAGCCGGTCGGCGACGAAGCGCAATTCCTTGCCCTTGGTGTCGAAGGTGCCGGCGACCAGCACCGTCCTGCCGATGCGCTCGGCAAAGGGGATGGCGAAGACCTTCTTCAGATCGTCCTGCGGCGCTGCCTTGTCGACCGCCGCCTGGCGCAGTTCGGTCACCGGCACGTTCCAGCGGTTGGGCAGTTCGGTGACCGGGCGATAAACGCCAATCTGTGACACCGCTTCGGTCGAACCGTTGGCGGTGCGGTCGATACGATAGACGTCCGCCAGTTGCTCCTTGGCTTGCGCGGCTTCGGCCGGCGTGACCTGCGCTTCCTCGGCATGGCGTCCGACACCGAGCAGCCGCTGCTGCAATTCGCGATCGGCGGCGAGCGCCTTGGCGTCCATCAGCCTGTTGATGCGGCCGTTGACCATGATGGCGACCTGGTTCGACACAGCGGTCGCCACGCCGATGTTCTGCTCGATCACCAGCACCGCCATCTCGCCTTCGGCGGCGAGATCGACGAGCATCCGCTCGACCTGGTCGACGATGACAGGCGCCAGGCCCTCTGTCGGCTCGTCCATGACCAGCAGTTTCGGATCGCTGAGCAGCGCGCGCGAGATCGCCAGCATCTGCTGTTCGCCACCGGACAGCTGCGAGCCGCCATTGCCGCGGCGTTCGGCCAGGCGCGGAAAGGTCTGGTAGACACGCTCGACGGTCCAGCTGGCGTCGCGCCGATTGCCCGCGGCGAGACGCAGATGCTCGTCGACCGTCAGGCTCGGCCAGACGCGGCGGCCTTGCGGCACATAGCCGACGCCGAGGCGATGGATTTCGTGCGGCTCGAGTGACGTGATCTCGCGGCCATCGACGCGGATCGAACCGGACTTCGCCCGCTTCAGCCCGACAATGGTATTGCAGAGCGTCGACTTGCCCATGCCGTTGCGGCCGACCACAGACAGCACGCCGCTTTCCAGCGTCAGCGAGACGCCCTGCAGCGCATGGCTCTCGCCGTAGAAGACCTGCAGGTCTTCTATCCTGAGGATGGCCCTGGTCGGCTTGCCGGAGGAGGCTGGACGCTCAGCCATGCTTGCCCCCGAGATAGATCTCCTGCACCTCGGGATCGGCCTCGATTTCCTGCGGCGTGCCTTCCTTGAACAGGCGGCCATTGTGCATCATCGAGACATATTCGGAGACGCGCAGCGCGACATCGAGGTCGTGCTCGATGATGATGTAGCCGATATGCTTCGGCAGTGCGTTGAGGATGGCGACGAGGTCGCGGCGTTCGGTCGGGGAAAGACCGGCCGCCGGTTCGTCGAACAGGATGAAGCGCGGCGCGCCGGCGAGCGCCAGAGCGATCTCCAGCTGGCGCTGCTGGCCGTGGCTCAGCGTCGCCACCAGCGTGTCGCGGAGGGCTTCGAGGTGGACGGCGTTGAGGATCGATTCCGCCTGCACCATGTTGACGTCGGTCGTTGCCGGGCGCAGCAGCGAAAATCGCCGGCGCGAGACGCCGCGGCAGGCGAGGAAGATGGAATCGAGGACCGACAGGCCCTTGAACAATTGCGAGATCTGATAGGTGCGGCGCAAGCCGCGCCGGATGCGCTCATGCGGCGGCAGGTCGGTGATGTCCTCGCCGAAGAAGCGGATGCGCCCCGCCGTCGGCAGGAAGTCGCCGGTCACGGCGTTGAACAGGGTGGTCTTGCCGGCGCCGTTGGAGCCTAGGACCGCGCGCCGCTCGCCGGCCGCGATCCTCATGGTGATGCCCGAGAGCGCCACCAGCGCCCCGAAATGCCGCGCCACGCCATCGAGCTCCAGCGCATAGGCGCCGGTGCTCTGGAGACGGTTTGCTGCGAAGCTTTCGGTCACTGGCGGCTGCACCCGGCGTCGGTTACGGGCAGCTCGGATTGTCGCGATTGACCGCGCCGAGCTTCATGAACTCGTCTTCGGGAATGCCGAGGGTCTGGTTGACCTGCGGCACGACCTTGACCAGCTTGTTGAGGAGGTTGCCGTCGGCGCCTTCGGTGACCTCGGTCAGGAAGATGTCGGCGATGGCGTTGCGGTTCTTGTCGAGCGACACCTTGCCGGTCGGCGTGTCGAAGGAGAGTTTCGACAGCGCCTCGCGCAGCTTCTTGCCGCCGTCGGAGACATCGCCGCCGACCTGGTCGAGACCAAGCAGCGTCGCCTTCATGTCGACATAGTAGCCATGGGCGAAGAGCGAGGGCGAGGGAAACGCGCCCGGTTGCTTCTTGTAGGCCTCTACGAAGGTTTTCCAGGCCGGCGCATCGTTGGTATCGGCGGTCGGGCCGGCCGAGGGCGTGCCCTTCAGCACGTCCTTCAACTTGCCTTTCGAGGTCAGCACCGTCTGGTCGACGGTGATCGAGCCGCCGATCAGCGGCGCGGTGCCGCCGCCCTGCTGATACTGGGTCAGGAAGTTGACTGCATCGGCGCCGCCGAGCGCGACATAGATCGCATCGACATCTTCCGGAATGGCGGCGATGACCGAGGAGAAGTCCTTGTTGCCGATCGGCACCCAGGACTTCGATGGCACGTGGCCACCGGCCTTGCAGAATTCGGCCATGAAGCCGAACACCTGCGTGTAGGGGAAGGAATAGTCCTCGGCGACCGTGGCGACCTTCTTGTAGCCCTTGTCCTTGAAGGCATAGGTGCCGAGACCGGCCATCCACTGCGCACCATCGGTCGAGAAGCGGAAGAAATTCTCGGCCGGATCACGCAATGTCGTGTCCTGCGCGGCCGAGGTGCCGTTGATGAAGGTCACGTTCGGCTGCGTCTTGGCGTAATCCTTGACGGCAATGCCTTCGTCGCCCGAGAGCGGGCCGACCAGAACCTTGACGCCGTCCTGCTCGACCAGCTTGCGTGCCGCGCGCACGGCGCTGTCGGGAGAAGCATCGGACGAGCCCTTGACGATCTCGATCTTCTTGCCGGCGACGCTGCCGTTCATCTCGGCAACTGCCGTCATGGCGCCGCGCTCGCCGTCCTCGCCGAGCACCGTGAACGGCCCTTCGAAGGTGGCGAGCAGGCCAATCTTGATGGTGTCGTCGGCAGCCAGCGCCATCGACGGCGCGGTCAGCCCGGTGAACACCGCCAAAGCGAGCAATGTACGTCTATGCATCCTCATGATTTTTCCTCCCGTTGATTTCATTTTGCAGTGGTTCATTCCATCCCGGTTGCTAGGGGCCGGGACGCAAGGACTCCTGGGCAAGATGTGGCTTGATCCTCCCCCACAACCCAAGAATTCCATCCGGTGAGACGAAGACGATCACCAGGAACACCAGGCCGATCAGCGTGTTGAAACGCTCCGCACCAACGATGTCGATGGCGAAGGTCTGCATCAGGACGACGACGAGCGCGCCGAGAAACGGGCCGATCGGATGGCGCAGGCCGCCGATGACGGCGATTATCAGCACGTCGATCGCCGCGTCGACGCCGATGGTGCCCGGCGAGACGCGGCCGTTGAACCAGACCAGCAGCACGCCCGCCAGTCCGGCGATGACGCCCGCCAAAGCCCAAGCGAAGACCTTGTGCGCGGTGACGTGATAGCCAAGCGCACGCATGCGACGCGGGTTGTCGCGGATCGCCTGCAAGGTCATGCCGAAGGTCGAGCGCGAGCCATAGAGCACCGCGGCGTAGGACAGCACCGCGAGGCCAAGGCAGAGATAGTAGAACGGCTTCGCGTCGCGCCAGCCGATGCCCCAGAACACCGGCGCGCGGATGCCGGCATAGCCGGAATGGCCGTTGAAGATGGCGTAGTTCTGCTGCGCGAAATAGTAAGTCGCGGTGGCGATCGCCAGCGTGATCATGATTGTGTAGATGCCCTCGGTGCGCACCGAGATCCAGCCGATCAGCGCCGATGCCAGTGCCGCTGCCAGAACCGCGAACGGCACCGCGATCCACCACGGCCAGCCGAGGCCGAGGATGCTGGAATTGTTGTTGCCAAGAATGGCGATGGCGTAGGCGGCGATGCCGGCGACCGTGATCTGCGCCAGGCTGACCATGCCGCCATAGCCGGCGAGCAGCATCAGCGACAGGCCCAGCATGCCGAAGATCAGCGAATAGCCGCCGATCTGCGTCAGGAAGAAATCGGATGCCACCACGGGATAGAGCACCAGTGCGACACCAAGGATGATGTGGCCGGCACCGAGCTTCTCCAGCCAGTTCGGCTGCGTGGCGCTGGTGGTGGCGATGGCCAGGCTCATCGCGCCTTCCCCATGATGCCTTGCGGGCGCACCGCCAGCGTCACCACCATGATGACGAAGGTCAGAACGATGCCGTAGGTCGGGAAGTAGACGAGGCCGATCTGCTCGGCGAGACCGATGAGCAGCGCGCCGATGGCGGCACCGGTGATCGAGCCCATGCCGCCGACGATGACCACGACCAGCGAAGCCAGGAGATAACGCACATCCTCGCCGGGGGCGACCGAAAGCGCCGAGCCACCGACGACGCCGGCAAAGCCGGCGAGGCCCGCGCCGACGGCAAAGACGATGGCGAACACCGCATGCACGTTGACGCCGGATGCCTGCAGCATGGCGCGGTCGTCGACGCCGGCGCGGATCATCATGCCGACGCGGGTCTTGTGCAGCATCAGCCAGAGGCCGACGCCGATGACGATCGCCGCCGCCAGCACGACGACGCGGTAGAGCGGGTAGGTGAGGAAGACCGAGGCGCCGTTGGAGCGCACCGCGGTGATGACGGGCAAGGTCAGGGCACCGTCGAGCCATTCCGGCGTGGTGATCTGGTAAGTGCCGCCGGCCCACACAGCGAGCATCAGATCGGCGGCGACGATCGAAATGCCGATCGAGACCAGGGTTTGGCGCAGATCGTCGCCTTCGAGGCGACGGAAGACGAAGACCTGCATGACGACGCCGACAATGGCCAGCACGACGAAACCGGCGGCGACGCCCAGCAGCCAATAGCCGGTGCGGTTGGTAACCTCGTAGCCGATATAGGCGCCGAGCAGATAGAGCGAGCCATGCGCGAGATTGACGTTGCGCATCAGGCCGAAGATCAGCGTGAAGCCGCTGGCAACGAGGAAATAGAGGCCGGCCAGCGTGATGCCGTTGAGGATGGCGCTGACGAAAGCCTTCTTGGAGATCAGGATCGCATTCAGCCAATCCGGCCAGACGGCAAAGACCAGCCACGCGATGACGGCGGCAGCAAGCAGACCGACGAGGCCCCAGGCCTGCTTGCGCGTCATGCCGCCGCTGCCGCTTGAGAGCGACGACGAAGTTGGCTGGTCGAGCAGGCTCATGCAGTCAGCCGCCGGCGCTGCTCGTTCATGCGCGGCGCCTTGTGGAACTTGCCATCCTTCATGATGGCGAGGATGCGGTTCTTGTCCTGCAGGATGCGCACATCCGAGATCGGGTCGCCATCGACCAGCAGGATGTCGGCGAGATAGCCTTCCTTGATCAGGCCGAGCTCGTCGCCCATGTTCATGATCTGACCGCCATATTTGGTGCCGGCCTGGATCGCCTCCATCGGCGAGAAGCCCAGCATCTCGACGAAGGTCTGGATGTCCTTGGCGTTGGAGCCCTGCGGCGTCCAGGCAAAGCCGT
The DNA here is from genome assembly GCF_000502435.1 of Mesorhizobium sp. LNHC232B00. Classification (NCBI taxonomy): domain Bacteria; kingdom Pseudomonadati; phylum Pseudomonadota; class Alphaproteobacteria; order Hyphomicrobiales; family Phyllobacteriaceae; genus Mesorhizobium; species Mesorhizobium sp. LNHC232B00. The sequence continues at coordinate 134,717 of NZ_AYWP01000004.1, read as the reverse complement.
AGTCGCCGCCGATGCAGACGCGGATGCCGCGCCGGTGCATCTTCTTCATGGTCCCGACGCACATTTCGAGCTCGCGCTCATATTCGAGCGACAGCGGCGAGCCTGGCTTGATGCCCCATTGCTCGGCATGGCGCGCGGTGTTGATCAGCCAGGCGATGCCGGGCGCGACGAAGTGCTTGTCCTTGACCGCCTCGAGCATGTCGAGCGCTTCCTCGTCGGCGAAGGAGGCGTGGTAGATGTTCTGGATGCCGTGGCGGACGCATTGCTTGACCGAGCCGGACGAGCGCGCATGCGCCGACAGCACCTTGTTGCGGCAGCGCGCCTCGGAAGCGGCCATCGCGACCTCCTCCTCCGACATCGGCGTCTCCTCCGCGCCCATGCCGGTGATGCTCTCGCCCGACAGATTGAGCTTGATGGAATCGACGCCGTATTTGATTAGCTGGCGCACGGTGCGGCGGATTTCCTCCGGACCGGAGACGACGAGGCCGAGATTCAGCCCCTCATGCGGAATGTGCGACGGCGCGGAATCGCNTCCGGACCGGAGACGACGAGGCCGAGATTCAGCCCCTCATGCGGAATGTGCGACGGCGCGGAATCGCCGAGGCCGCCGACCGTGGTGATCTCCGGCCCCGCCGCGAGATAGCGCGGTCCGGGGAAACGACCCTGGTTGATGAATTTCTTGGCGACGACATCGAGGCGCGGCTTGGCGGCGGCGGCACCCCGGCCGGCGGTGAAGCCGGCGTCGAGCACCAGCTTGGCCATCTCCATAGTGACCAGCATGTGCTCCTCGACCTCCATCATCTGGATGGGATCGATACCGGGCGCGTTGTTCCAGGACAGATGCAGATGGGCGTCGATCATACCCGGCATCAGGGTCGCGCCCATGCCGTCGATCACCGTAGCCCCACCACCATAGGATGAAGACGAAGGTGCGCCGAAGCGCGATGAGCCCTTGGTGATCTGCTTGATGCGGTTGCCCTGCACCAGCACCTCGCCGGTGTAGGGATATTCACCTGTCGCGTCGAGCACGCGCACATTGGTGAAGAGCGTGCTGCCCGAGCCGTTTGCGTTCCAGCTGTCGTCTGCCATAACAAGCCTCCCAACTTGCCGAGCGCGTAGTTCTACGCCCGATCAGAAATCCTCACCTATCAACCCGTCTCAAAAAATCGGCGAGCTTCGAGCTGCTTTCGCGCGGGCTTTCCACCGTGGCCCAGTGCCCGCACCGATCAAGCGAGGAGAATATGGCCCCCTTGATCTTGTCGGCAAGCGCCTGGCCGACGCCGGGTGGATTGACGGTGTCGGCGTCGCCGGTGACGAGCAGCGTCGGCGCCGAAATCCTTCTCGCATCGACAGCGGTTGCCTTGGCCAGCGCCTCGCAGGTGCGGGCATAGGATTCCGGATCCTGGCGGGTGATCGATTCCCGCACGAAGGCGACGGCGGCCGGCGAGGTTTCCCTGGTGTGCGCCGAAATCGCATTGGCGACGATCTGGTCGGCGATGTCGGCGATGCCGCCCGAGCGCGCCAACCGGGCCCGGTTGCCGAGCCCTTGCCTGGTCGCCTCGGTCGGTTCCGCCAGGGCGCCGAACAGCGCCAGCGAGGCGACCAGTGAAGGCTGCGCTGCTGCAATCTGCTGGCAAACGATGGTGCCCATCGAATGTCCGACGAAATGCGCGGATGTGACCCCCATGCCGGCCATGGCGCGAATGACCGCCTCGCTCATCCCTTCGACGGTCAGCGGTTCGATCGGGCACGGCGAACGGCCCGAGCCCGGCAAATCGAGCCGGATGACGCGGTAGCCGGAAAGTGCCGCCATCTGCGGCTGGAACATGTTGGACGTGCCGCCGAGACCGTGGATCATCACCACGGCAGTGCCTTCGCCCACGACTTCCGCAACGACCTGGCCAACCGTCACCGTGGTCATTGCACATGCTCCGCGAAGCGGTTTTCCAGCGTGCCGATGCCGTCGATCTCGATGCGCACGACGTCGCCGGCCTTGAGGTATCTCGGCGGATCGAAGCCAATGCCGACGCCGACCGGCGTGCCGGTAGCGATGATGTCGCCGGGCCTCAGCGTGATGCCTTGCGACAGCGTGGCGATGATGGTCGGGATGTCGAAGATCAGCAGCGATATGCGGGAATCCTGGCGTAGGTCCTCGTTGACGAAACACCTGATGCCGGCGGTCGACAGGTCAAGCTCGTCCCTGGTCACCGCCCATGGCCCCATCGGGCAGAATGTGTCCTGCGATTTGCCGATCAGCCACTGGCTGTACTTGCCCTGCAGGTCGCGCGCGGTGACGTCGTTGACGATGGTATAGCCCCAGACGTGGTCGAGCGCCTCTTCCCTGGAAATGCCGCGCCCGCCCTTGCCGATGATGACGGCCAGCTCCGCCTCGTAGTCTATGGCCGTCGAGACCGACGGATCGATCAGCACGCTGGCATGGTTGGCGACGACCGATTCAGGCACTTTGGAAAAGATGATCGGATGCTTCGGGATCGCGCCGGCGCCGGCGCTGGAATCGAAGCCGCTGCGGGCGAACTCATGCGCATGCTCGTGATAATTCTTGCCGACGCAGAAGATGTTGCGGCGCGGCTGCGGGATCGGCGCGTCGATCTCGACCTGCGCCAACGGGATCGGCGACAGGGTGCGCGGCATGCCGGCGCCATTGCGCTCGATCAGGGCCAGGATGCCGGATCTGGCCTGGTCGACGGAAATATCGAAAGGCGCGATTGTCTCAGCATCAAGATCGACAAGACCCACGCGACGTTCGCCGGCGATCGAAAAAGTCGCGACCCGCATTCCCATCCTCCCTGAACCAATACTGAGCCAATTCTTCGCTCTTTTGTTACACGCTATCGCCGATTGGTTTAGGCCGCAAGCGGAATCTAAGCTGGTCATGCCAAAAGGAATGCGGCTGTTGCGGGCGGCTCCGCTGGGATGCCGATGACGCGGCACGGTGGACGACAGCACCGGAAGCTGCTAACGATGGTTCAATATTGGATCAGATAAAAGTTGCCAGGCATGCCAAAGCTCGTCGCCAACGATATCGCCACGGCGCTGAAGAAACGGATCTCTTCCGGCGAATGGATCGAGAATGGCCGCATGCCGCCGGAGCGCGATCTGGCGAGCGAATTCGGCGTCGCGCGCAACACGGTGCGGCGCGCGGTCTCCTTCCTCGAGGATGACGGCACGGTGGTGCGGCATGTCGGGCGCGGAACGTTCCTGACCACCACCAATCCGGCGTCGATGGCGGCGGTTGTCGGCCGGATGGAAGGCACCAGTCCCGCCGACATGATGGAGATCCGGCAATTGCTGGAACCGGCAGCGGCGGCGTTCGCCGCCACCAATGCCAGCGCCATGGAACTCAACGCGGTGCGCGAGGCGCACAAGATCGCTTCGGAATCGCAGGACATGCCGACCTTCGAGCACTGGGACGCGGAGTTTCACCACCGCATCTTCGCGTGCTCGCGCAACGACTTCCTCAAGGAGATCCACAACCTGATGCGCATCCTGCGCAATCAGGCGCCATGGTTCGAAATGAAGAAGCGGTCCTTTTCGGAGGAACGCCGCAGCATCTATTGCAGCGAGCACCAGACCGTTCTCGATGCGCTGCTGCGCCGTGATCCCGAGAGCGCCAGCCAGGCCATGCTGGCGCATCTGCGGACCGTCGAGCGCAATCTGCTCGGACGGTAGAAACCGGAAATCGGGAGGCGCAGATAGCTGCGCGGCTTTCCCGGTAAAGCCGCATAGCGTTTTCCCTTGGGAATTGCGTCGAAGAAATAGCCTTCAATAGGGAAGGCCGACATAGTTCTCGGCCAGCGCCGTCGACGCCGCCCGCGAATGGACGAGATAGTCGAGCTCGGCCTCCTGGATGCGCTGACCGAAGTCGCCGGTGTCGGGAAAACGATGCAGCATGGTCGTCATCCACCAGGAAAAGCGCACCGCCTTCCAGACCCGCGCCAGCGCCTTTTGCGAATAGGCGTCAATTCCTGCGGTTGATTTCTCGGCGTAGAAATCGCGCAGGCCGGCAAAGAGATAGCGCACGTCGCTGGCGGCGAGGTTGAGGCCCTTGGCGCCGGTCGGCGGCATGATGTGGGCGGCATCGCCGACCAGGAACAGCCGGCCAAAGCGCATTGGCTCCGCAACGAAGGAACGCAGCGGCGCGATCGACTTCTCGAAGGATGGCCCGGTGACGACGCTCGCCGCCGTCCGTTCCGGCAGGCGTCGGCGCAACTCGTCCCAGAAGCGGTCGTCGGACCACGCCTCGACGCGATCGCCCTCGGGGCACTGCACATAGTAGCGACTGCGGTGCGTCGAGCGCATCGAACACAACGCAAACCCTCTCTCGTGATTGGCGTAGACCAGTTCATGATCGGCCGGCGGCACTTCGGCCAGCACGCCGAGCCAGCCGAACGGATAGTGCCGCTCGAACGTTTTCAGCGCGCTTTCGGGCACCGATTTACGGCTGACGCCATGATAACCATCGCAGCCGGCGATGAAGTCGCAGTCGATGCGATGGCTGACGCCGTCCCTCACATAAGTTACGAAAGGTGCGGCGTCATCGAAATCGTGCGGCGCGACGTCAGCGGCCTCATAGACGGTGACGAGCCCGGCCGCCTCGCGTTTGTCCATCAGATCATGCGTCACTTCGGTCTGGCCATAGACGGTGACATGCTTGCCGCCGGTCAGCGCCGACAGGTCGATGCGATGCAGACGACCGTCGAAAGCCAGCGAGATACCGGAATGCGACAAGCCTTCGGTGTGCAAGCGCGTGGCTGCGCCCGCTTCTTCCAGCAATTCGACCGTACCCTGTTCGAGTACACCGGCGCGCACGCGGCCAAGCACATGCTCACGGCTTGAACGTTCCAGAATGACCGTCTCAACGCCGATGCCGGCCAGAAGCTGGCCAAGCAGCAGGCCGGAGGGTCCCGAGCCGACGATCACGACCTGCGCGCGCATCAGTGCCCGAGGCTTTCGACCTGGGCGGCCAGTTCGGCGGCAAGGCGCAGCGACGCCGCGGTTGCCACAGCCATCTGCGGCAGCAACAGCCATTCCAGCGTCCAAGCCGTGCCCGATCGTTCCTGTTCATGCACCAGAGCCTGGTGTATGCCGGCAAGCTGTGTGGCGTTGAAGCGGGCAAGCGCTACCAGCGCTTCGGCCTTCACCGGGTTCTGCTTGTGCGGCATGGCCGACGAGCCACCACCGCCGGAAAGCGCGATATCGGTCCCCCCTTGCGCCATCAGCGCAATATCTTGGCCGAACTTGCCGAGGCTGCCGGTCACCAGCGACAGCCAGCCGGCAAAGTCGGCGAGCGCATCGCGCTGGCTGTGCCATTGCGGCGCGTCCGCAAGACCGAGTTTCGCGGCCAGTGCCGCGCGTATCGCCGCCCCTTTGTCGCCAAGCTTTTCCAGCGTGCCGGCAGCGCCGCCGAACTGCACCACCAGCAAGCGCCTGGACTGTTCCGACAATCGCTCCTGATGCCGCTGCAGCGGCGCCCGCCACGCCGTCACGCGATCCTGCACCTGAATGGGGATCGCCGGCTGCATGCGCGTCATGCCGGTCAGCGACCTGCCCTCGAAGCGCTCCTCGAGCGATGTGAAGCGTATGACGGTCTCGGTCAGAAGCAGGCCGAGGTGCTCGACGACGGATTTCAGCCGGAGCACAAGCCCGGTGTCGAGGACGTCCTGGCTAGTGGCGCCGAAATGCGCCTTGTCGCCATGCGGTTCGCCGACCGTCATTCTGAGCTGGCGCACGAGTTCCGGAACCATGACGCCGTCCCTGGCGACGCCGGCCCGCAACAGGGACGTGTCCGGCCGGAACGAGGCCAGCGCCGCCATGATCGCGGCCGACGCATCCCTGGTGATGATCCCGTTCTCCGCCTCCACTTCGGCCAACGCGCTCTCGAACGCCAGCGCCGCCTCGATTTCTGCTTCAACGGAAAAATGCCTCGATGCCTCCTCGTCCCCGAGAAGGGCGGAGAGCAACGGATGGTCGAAAGGCGATACGGTCATGTCCTGCTTCTCCTGACCATCAGCTGTCGAAGAAGACCGTTTCCTTCTCCCCCTGGAGATGGATGTCGAAGATGTAGGCGTCACCCTTGCGCTCGGCGATCAACGTCGGCACGCGGATGCGGTGCTCGATGCGCGCCAGGATCGGATCCTGCGCATTGGCCTTTTCCTCATCGGAGAAATAGAGCCGCGTGTGCAGGCCGAGATTGATGCCGCGCGCGACGATCCAGAGGGTGATGTGTGGCGCCATCAGGCGGCCATCGCCGAACGGCACGCGTCCCGGCTTGATCGTCTCGAAGGCGCACAGACCCGTGTCCATGTCGGTCGGACAACGGCCCCAGCCCTGGAAATTCGGATCGGCGGCGCCGCGTATCTCGGCCGGCGAATTGTAGAACCCGTCGGCGTCCGCCTGCCAGATCTCGATCAGCGCATCCTTGAGCGGCGTGCCGGTACCATCGAGCACGCGGATGCGCAAACCGATGCGCTCGCCCCTGGTCTTGTCGTTGACCATGGTCGCACCGAGGTCGGTCGGATAGACGCCGCCGATGCCGCAGAAATTGGGCGTCAGTCCGATGTGGACGTAAGGTCCCGCGGTCTGCGAAGGGCTCTCCCTGAGCCGGTCGAGCGACCGGGCCATCAATTGCCCTCCCGCCGGTTTTCGAACAGCGAGGAACGCCGCCCGCGCAACACGATGTCGAACTTGTAGGCGCGCGCGTCGAAGGGGACCGTCGCCTGCATGTCGAGCGCGGCGATCAGCGTTTCGATGGCGGCCTTGTCGGGAATGCCGCGCGCGATCGGGCAGCGCCAGATCAGCGGATCGCCTTCGAAATACATTTGCGTGATCAGCCGCTGCGCGAAACCGTGGCCGAAGATGGAGAAATGGATATGCGAGGGCCGCCAGTCGTTCGGCCCGTTCGGCCAGGGATAGGGGCCGGGCTTGACGGTGCGAAAGGCGTAGCCGCCATCATCGCCCGATATGGTGCGGCCGCAACCGCCGAAATTCGGGTCGAGCGGGGCCAGATAGCCGTCTTTCTTGTGGCGATAGCGGCCGCCGGCATTGGCCTGCCAGAATTCCAGCAACGCACCGGGCACGCCGACGCCGCGTTCGTCCAGCACCCGCCCATAGACGATGATGCGCTCGCCGATCGCGCTCTCGCCGGGCCTGGCGAAATTGTGGATCAGGTCGGCGTCGAGTCCGCCCAGCATGGCGTGACCGAATACAGGGCCCGATAGTTCCGACAGCGTGTTGTCGAAGGCAAGCAGCGCCTTCTGCGGCGAGCGCAACACCGAAGTCTTGTAGTTCGGCGTCAGCGGCGGCGGATGCCATGTCCGGTCGCGCTGGAAAAAGGCGCCGGTCTCGGGCCTCCGGTTCGATCCGGATTCAACGGGCATTGTCGGCTCCGTCCATTTCCGAAAACACGTCCTTGGCGATCTTGAAGGCACGGTTGGCTGCCGGCACGCCGGCATAGATGGCGACATGCAGGAACGCTTCGCAGATATCCTCGCGCGTGGCGCCGGTGTTGGCGGTGGCACGCACATGCATGGCGACTTCCTCATCATGGCCGAGCGCGGCCAGCAGCGCCAGCGTGACGATCGAGCGTTCGCGCTTACTGAAGCCCGGCCGCGCCCACACCGTTCCCCAGGCCGCTTCGGTGATCAAATCCTGGAAGGGCTGGTCGAAATCGGTTGCTGCAACCTCCGCGCGGTCGACATGCCGATCGCCGAGCACGGAGCGGCGCACCGCAAGACCGGTGCGATATCTGGCGGCGTTGCCGGGGGCTTCATCCATGAGTTTCCGCTCCAGGGGCAAGCGATGCGATAAAACCGCGGATCAGCGCGACGAGCGCCTTTGGCTGTTCAACGCAAGGAATATGTCCGGCATCGCGGATGATCTCGAAGCGCGCGCCGGGGATCAGAGCGGCCAGCGAGCGGACAAGATCGGGGGGCGTCGAGCCATCCTGGTCGCCGGCGATGCAAAGGGTGGGGACCTCGATGCGGGCCGCCGCGTCGGTGAAATCCGCGTCACGAACCGCCTTGCAGGTCCCGATGTAACCGGCCAGTGTCTGCCGGGTCATCATGTTCCAATAGCCATCCAGCTCGGCCCCCCGCGTCGTGTGGAAAGTGGGGGTGAACCAGACTTTCAGCACGCCATCGGCAATGGCCTGAATGCCCTTGCTCTCGACCGTCGCGATGCGTGTGTTCCAGCTCTCCGCCGTGCCGATCTTGTGCGCCGTGTCGCACAGGATCATGGCCTCGACGATCTCGGGGCGCCTGGCATAGAGCCCTTGCGCGACCATGCCGCCGACCGACAGGCCGCACAGCACGACCTTCTCCAACCCGAAATGATCGATGAGCGCCGAGAGGTCATCGACATGATCGTCGATCGAGCCGATATCGCCGATGTCGGACAGTCCGTGGCCGCGCTTGTCATAGAACAGCAAGGGCATTTCCCCATCAAGCGCCGCGACGACATCGTCCCAAATCCGGAAGTCGGTGCCGAGCGAATTGATGAACACAATCGGAGGCGCCTTGCCGCTTGCCCCGACATATTGGTGATGCAGCGTGATGCCGCCGATGGTGACGAATGGCACGATCTCGATCCTCCATCCCTACATTGCACAAGGCATTTGGTTCGGTAAAATGATATTTTGTGCCGTTTCATTAACTCAGGGGTTATCAAACCATGTCCGAAAGCCGCATCCGGTTTCGTCATCTGCAGGCGTTCCTGGAGGTCGCACGACAGGGAAGCGTGGCTCGTGCCGCCGACTTCCTGCATGTCAGCGCGCCGGCGGTGACCAAAACCCTGCGCGAATTGGAGGAGGCGCTCGGTGTCGCCGTCGTCGAGCGTGACGGGCGCGGCATCCGGGTCACGAGGCTTGGCGAGATCTTCCTCGGCCATGCCGGCTCGGCGATCACCGCGTTGAAGCGCGGTGTCGATTCCGTTCGCCAGGACGGCGCCATCAATCGCCACCCGGTCCGCATCGGCGCGCTGCCGACAGTGTCGGCGAAGGTCATGCCGCAAGCGATGAGCCTGTTCCTGAGGGAAGAAACCGGCGCCGCGATCAAGATCGTCACCGGCGAGAACGCCGTGCTGCTGGAGCAACTGCGCACCGGCGCGCTCGACCTCGTCGTCGGACGGCTGGCCGCACCCGAGAACATGACCGGCTTCTTCTTCGAGCACCTCTACTCCGAGCCGGTGCTGTTCGTGGTGCGGGCCGGACATCCGCTGCTCGAGCCAAGCGCGGACATCTTCGCCCGCCTCGACGAATTCCCGGTGCTGATGCCGACCCGGGAATCCGTCATCCGTCCCTTTGTCGACCGCCTGTTCATCACCAGCGGCATGACCGCTCCGGCCACGGAGATCGAAACGGTTTCGGACTCCTTCGGGCGCTCCTTCATGCGCCAGAGCAATGCGGTGTGGATCATTTCGGCCGGCGTGGTCGCCAATGAGATCGACAGCGGCGCATTCGTCGCCTTGCCGGTAAACACCGAGGAGACCAGGGGGCCCGTCGGGCTGACGATGCGCACAGATACTGCCCCCTCGCCCGCCTTCATCATCCTGCTGCAGACCATTCGCGAAGCGGCAAGGNGCAAGGCAACTGAGGCGCTGGACCGTTCAGGCAAGCCCGCCAGCCAGCTGGGGTTCTGTCTCGGCATCGCCCGATGGAAAGGGCCAGTTATCGGCTGACCGGGCGGACGCCAGTCGAGGCCGGCGTCGCGCTCAGGGCAAGCCTGTCGGGTCGAGATCGAAGATACGTCCTCGGTTGAGGATGTTCATCGGGTCGAGCGCTGCCTTCAGCCGCCGCATCGTGGCGATTTCGGCGTCGCTGCGCACCAGATGCAGCCACTGTTTCTTGTCGAGGCCAATGCCGTGCTCGGCCGAAACGCCGCCGCCTGCCGCCGCCACGCCGCGATAGACAATGCCGTACGCGGCCGCCGGATCCGCGGTAATGACCTGATAATGCAGATTGCCGTCGCCGAGATGGCCGAAGACATAGACCTCGGCGCCGGGGTCGACGGCATGGATGGCGGTGTCCGCTTCCTGTAGGAACGCGCTCATGCGCGCCAGCGGAATGCTGATATCGATGCCGATCAGGCCCTTCATCGAGAACAGGACGCGGTTGGCGTCCTCCCGCACGTCCCACAGCGCCCGGAATTCGCGCGGCGACTGCGACACCACCACATCGTCGATAACGCCATCCTCGACCGCCTGCATCAGCACCGCGGCGAAGCGCTCGCCGTCGCGCTCGGGCTCGCTGCCCTGAATCTCGGCCAGCACATAGACCGGAGAGCCCGCCGGCAGCGGCGCCGGCAGCGCCATGCTGGCGACCATGACGTCATAGAGCGGCGCGAAATTCACCTCATAGGCGGATAGCAGCGGACCGAGCTTCTGCCGCAGCAGCCCGAGCAAGGCGATCGCCGCGTCGAGCGAAGGGAGCGCGCAGAAGGCATTGACCTCTGACGCAGGTTTCGGGTGCAACCTGAGCGCGGCGCGGGTGACGACGCCGAGCGTCCCTTCCGAGCCGATGAAGAGCTGGCCGAGGTCGTAGCCGGAATTGTCCTTGGGCAGGCCTTTCAGCGAGGTGAGCACGCTGCCGTCGGCAAGCACGGCCTCCAGCCCCAGCACCTGCGCCCGGTACATGCCATAACGCAGCACGCGGATGCCGCCGGCATTGGTGGCGATGTTGCCGCCGACCGTGGCCGAACCGCGTGCGCCGATATCGACGCCGAACATCAGCCCCGCGCCGTCTGCCGCCTCTTGCACCGCCTGCAGCGTCGCGCCCGCTTCGGCAACGATGCTGGCGGCCTGCCGGTCCGGATCGGCAAGGCTGATCATGCGCTCCAGCGACAGCACGACCTCGCCCGGCTGCACGCGTGTGCCGCCGGCCAATCCGGTGCGTCCACCCTGGATCACAACCGGCTGGGAGAGCTCATTGCACACGGCAAGAGCTGCCGCGACAGCTTCGGTGCCGCGCGGACGCAGCACCAGCTCGGGCAGCGCGCCGAGCTTGCCGTCGGGATCGTCGCGATAACGCTGGTCGACATCGGAGCCGGCGAGGATGCCGCCCGCGCCCAGCCGAGCGCCAAGCGCGGATAGAAGTCGTTCCGTTTCGGGCGCCATCGGGCCTAGCTGCCTGCGTGGCGAAGCGCGTCGTCTTCATCCCTCGACCGGATGGCCCGATGAGTATTCTTGTCCAGCACGCTCGCCATCCTTCAATTGCAGCCCGCCGATCCTATTCGTGATGGCGTGCCGTGCAAGTGGTATCGGGCCTGCCCCAGGCGATGCTGGCATCGATCACGACAAGACGCGATCGATGCCGGAGCACTGTGTCAGCTTACTGAAGCTTGGCCTGCAGGGCGTTGACGTCGTCAGTGGTCATCTCGCCATCGGTGGTCACCTTGCCGTCGACGATTTTCCACAGCCGGAAAGGGCCGGTGATGTCGCCATATTTGTCGAAGGCGACCGGACCGATGACGCCTTCGTAGCGGATCGGCTTGCCGTCCTTGATCAGGCCGAGCGCCTTGGCGAACTCGTCCTTGCCGGCGAAGATCGGCGTGCCGGCAGGGTCGACCGCCTTGTACATGGCGTCCTTGATCTTGGCCGGATCCTCGGAACCGGCAATGGCGATGGCCAACCCGACGATGGCACCGGCGTCATAGGAACGGTCGGCGGCAGGATTGGACGGCTCGATGCCGGAGAACTCCTTGTAGTTCTTCATGAAGTAGTCGGTCGAAGCGGTCGGGCTGGTGCCCGACGAGGTGCCGTAGGCCTCCTTCAGATAATCGGCGCCGACGGATTCTATGAAGTCCGGGCTGTTCATGCCGTCATTGAGCAGGAATTTCTGCACGCCGCCCTGCGAAATCCAGGTACGGGCAACCGTGGCGCCATCGACCGGTGTGCTGACAAGATAGAGGCCGTCAGGCTCGCCGGCCATCGCAGCCGTGACTTCCGAGGCATAGCTCGACTGCTTCTCGTTGTAGGGCGTGTCGGAGACAATGGTGCCGCCGAGCGCTTTGTAGGCGCGGGAGAATTCGGCCACCATGTTGACACCGAAATCGTTGTTGACGTGGATGATCGACAGCTTCTTGAAGCCCTTGTCGATGGCGTATTTGGCTGCGGCGACACCTTGCAGCGCATCCGAGGTGATGGTGCGGAAAAAGATGCCGTTGGTCTTGCCGTCGCGGCCAAGCGCCGTCAGCGTCGGTGAGGACGAAGCAGGCGAGACCTGGACGATCTTGGCCGGTGCGGTGACCGAGGTCAGGATCGGGATCGACACCGAAGAGATGATACCACCGATGATGACCGGCACCTTCTTGACCTGAACCAGCTGTGTGGCGGCATCGACCGCGATATTGCCCTGGCTCTGGCTGTCGCGCGTGTCGGTCGCCAGATCGCAGCCGCGCACGCCGCCGGCAGCGTTGATGTCGCGGAAGGCCATCTCGACCGACTTGGCCCCGGCCTGGCCGTATTCGCCGGCCGGGCCGGTCAGCTCCATGACGAGGCCGACGGTGATCTTGCAGTCCGCGGCCTGTGCCGCGCCCGCCATTGTTACGAGGGCAAGTGCCGTGGTGAGTTGGAGTATCGTGTTTCTCATTGTTGTTCCCCTTGAGTTACTTGTTAAGTTACTTGGCTGTCTTTGATCTCTGGAGCCTGTTCAGCTTTCCGGCACCTGCAGCCAGGTTTCATGCAGATGTCGCCATTCGACGCCGTTGGGCGCCGATGAACTGGTGGTGAAGACGGCACTCGACTGGCGGCGGCTGTGCTTGCCCGCGCGCAACTGCGCCTCGACATAGAAGACAACGATCGTGACGGCGTCCTGCCAGCCGGGCCGGATGTCCTCGATCGAGATAGCAAAGCCGTCGTCGCAAATGGCGCGGCTAGAGCGGACGTGATCAACCACGGCGGCGCGATCGAGGACATGGCCATCCGGCGTGACCATGCTGAGGCCGTCGCCCATGACGCGTTCGAAGCGGGCGAAGTCCACCGTGTCGGCGCGGGCGGCGACGAACCAGTCGACGAAGAAGCGATGCAAATCGATCACCTCGGCGCTGGCCCTGGAAAACAGCGTCTGGTTGATTGCGCTCATGCCCGGCCTGCATTCAGATTGTAGTGCATGATCGAGCCGTGGCGGCCGTGGCGGTCGCGCTCCAGCGTGTAGACATCGCCCTCGACGCCAGGGCTTTGCGCGATGATGGCAGCAATCCGCGCCCGATCCTCGGCGTCAAGCGCGACATCCATGATTTTGGCATTGGCCAGCGCATGCGCCTGGTTGCGGGCTCCGACGATCACGGCCGCCACTTGCGGCTGCTGCAGCACCCAGGCGCTCGCGACGGTGGCGATGTCGACGCCGTGACGATCACCAACGGCTTTCAGCGCCGCAAGCAGCTGCTGGAACAGGTCCCAGCCGCCAAAGTCGTCGATGATCAGCTTGTATTTGACCAGGGATCGGTTTTCGAGCGGCGTGGCTGGCTCGGCGGCACCAAGCCATTTGTCGCTGAGGAAGCCGCCGGCCACCGAACCATAGCAGAGAAAGCTGACGCCGTTCTTCGCGGCGAGGCCAGCGAGGCTGTTCGCAGGCCGCTGGTCGAGAACCGAATATTGCAGTTGCTGGCTGACCAGCGGGATGCCGGCGGCGAGGATTTCGGCCAGCCGCGGCGTATCGAAATTGGTGGTGCCGAGATTGCGCACCTTGCCTTCGCGCCGGAGCTCGTCGAGCCAGCCCATCGCCTCGACATAGCGAGGCTGGCCATAGTCCCACCAGTGGAACTGAACGAGATCGAGCCGTTCGGTCTTCAGCCGCCGCAGCGACTGGTCGACGATGCCCCTGATGTAGTCGCGGCTGATGCCGGCCAGCCGCTCGAGGTCGGGCACCAGCTTGGTGTGCACCTTCATTCTCGCCGCAACGTCCAGTCCGCGCTCGCCGGCCAGCCGCAGGCGCGCTGCGCCGATCAGCTCCTCGACACCGGTGTAGATGTCGGCGCAATCATAGGTCCAGATGCCGGCGTCGAAGGTGGCGATCAGGTCAGCTATTGCTTGGCTGCGGTCGATGGCGCCGTGCCCGCCGGCCAACTGCCAGCCGCCGCGGATGACGCGCGAAATGGTGTAGCCGGGCCCGAGTTCAAAGGTCTTGGCGGTCATGTCGGGTCATTCTCCTTCGGCAGCGGCACGGCCGTGGTTGCGGCATGACTGAACCGCCGCCTGGCCAGCCTGACGATCCGCAGCCGGCTGGCGCAATTGGGATCGGGACAGGCGATCTCGGCATCCGATGTCATCCAGTCGTTGGCATGGGTCGGGCGCTGCTTTGCCGCCAGCAGAGGCAGCACGGCGGCGAGTGAATAGATCGAAAAACCCTGCCCCGCGGGCATCGACAACATCTCGCCCTTGAGCTCGAAATAGTCGCCGGCCTTGGCGCCGCAATAGATCGGCTTGCCCTCGGGGACGACCGCTTCGACGCGCAGATCGAAGAGCTCGAAACTGTCATCTGCCATGTCACGCCTCCACCAGACTGAAAGTGACGTCGCAGGCGCCATTGCGCCGGATGACGCCACAGGCGGCGGCGAAGTGGTCCCGCTCCTCGACTCGCACCTGCGCCACCACACTGCCGGCGAGCCAGCCGATCGGGAACAGCAGGCGCGCGCCCGGCCCGTAGTAGAGACCGATGTCGAAGATCGCATTGGGATTGCCGCCCCACATGCGCGGCGGCACGTAGGACAGCACGATGTCGCCCGGTTGTGGCGTCAGCGTCGCGTTCTCGGGCGGCAAGGGTCTGGCATAGGACTGGCCATCGAGATCGGCTGACGGAACCGGACAAGAAATCTCAGGTCCCGTCCACATCGCATGGATGCCGGGAACGATGCGTGGCTTGGCGAGATACGCCAGGAGAAAGGCAGCGTTTTCCGGCGCCTTTCCAGGCAGCAGCAGCGCCGTCACGGAAAGCTTCGAGCGTGGCTCGGTGATCCTGATGGAAGTCATGTCTGGTCTTTCCCGGCGGTTTGCAATTTGCTGCGCAGGAAGGTGAAGGGCCTGCTGATGTCGGCGACCAGCGATTCGCGCGCCGCCTGTGCATCCTGCGTGGCCAGGGCCGTGACGATGCGGCGGTGATACTGGGCGGTGTCGACCTCGCCGGCTTCCGAGAAGGCATAGATGGCGACACGGATGCATGGCCCCGACTGCAGCCACAGGCTCTCGATCATCGGGATCAGCACCGCCGAGCCGCAGCAGCGATAGATCTCGAAATGGAAGCTCTGGTTGAGCGTCACCTCGCGATCGACATCCTTCTTGTGTTTCAGTGCCCGCATCTCGTCCCATTCGGCCAGAATGGTCTCGATGGCGGCGATCTGGCGCGGACCCATGCGGGCGGCCGCGAGCGCGATCGCCTCGCCCTCGATCAGGATGCGGGCGCGCAACAGATCATCGATACGCTCCAGCGTGATCGGCGGCACGCGCACCGAACGGTTGGGCAATGCCTCCAGCGCCTTTTCCGTGATCAGCCTCCCGAGTGCCTCGCGCACCGGCATGGTCGAGGTGACCAGCGCATCGGCCAAGCCACGTATGGTCAGCACCTGGCTCGGCTCGAACAGGCCGCCGATCAGGGCGCGACGCAGTTCCGAATAGACGCGATCCTGCACGGTTTCGCGGCCGACCGGCGCAAGCTGCGCAGCGATCGCCTCGTTGTTCTTTTCGATGGCAGCCTTTTGCATGGAATTCCGATCTCGGCCGGTTTTCGGCTTGCGGACGAAATTAAAGCCGAATAGCGTGATCAACGCAAGTGTGATCACAAATCAAAAATCAGGAGACGGCGACGATCGTCTTCGGCCAGAGGGTTCGATGAGCGAGGCAGCGGAACGGCAAGAGCACCGTGCACCGGTTCTGATGGCAAGGAATGTCGTCAGGCGGTTCGGCGGCCTCGTCGCCGTCAACGATGTCTCGTTCGATGTCAAAGCGGGCGAAATCCTCGGCCTGATCGGCCCGAACGGCGCCGGCAAGACGACGATGTTCGATCTGCTCGCCGGCAGCCTATTGCCGACCAGCGGCGACATCCTTCTCAACGGCGCCCGCGTCTCGGGCGAAGCGGCTCATCTGCGCATCGGACGAGGCCTTGGCCGAACCTTCCAGATCCCGCGTCCACTTCCCAATCTGACGCTGATCGAAAACATCATGCTGGCAGCCCAGGGCCAGGTCGGCGAGAAGCTGCTCGCCAATTTCGTCACGCCATGGCGGGTGGCGGCGCAGGAAAGAGCGGCCAGGACCAAGGCGCTCGAACTTCTGGAACTCGTTACCCTCACCCACCTCGCACGGGAGCCGGCGCGCGTGCTTTCCGGCGGTCAGCGCAAGTTGCTCGAACTTGCCCGGGTCATGATGGCCGACCCGGCGATCATCCTGCTCGACGAGCCGGCGGCCGGCGTCAACGCAACATTGCTCGAAGTCATCATCGACCGCATCCGCGACATCAACAAGCGCGGCATCACCTTCCTCTTGATCGAACACAACATCGACATGGTGACGCGGCTCTGCCACCGCGTCCTGGTCATGGCGAGCGGCCAGTTGCTCAGCGAAGGCACGGCGGAAGAAGTCGCCCGCGACCCGCGCGTCATCGAGGCCTATCTCGGAGGCACCGTATGAACGAGGCGGTTCTCGATGTCCGTAGTCTCGAAGCCGGTTATGAACCAGGCGTGCCGATCGTGCGCGGCGCCTCGATCACCGTCAGCAAGGGCGAGATCGTCGTCGTGCTCGGCCCCAACGGCGCCGGCAAGTCGAGCTTTATCAAGGCGATCGCCGGCCTCGTCCCGATCACCGGCGGCACGGTGTTCCTGGACGGCAAGGACATCACCGCGGCACCCGCCCACACAATGGTGCGGCTTGGCCTGGCCTTCGTGCCGCAAACCGAAAACATCTTTCCGCTAATGTCGGTCGAGGACAATCTCAAGGTTGCCTGCGGCATCCTCGAACGGCGCGAAATCCCCGCCCGTATCGAGGAAATGTATGCAGCCTTTCCCGACCTCGTCCGCCAGCGCAGGACCGCCGCCGGCAACCTCTCGGGCGGGCAGCGGCAGATGCTCGCCGTCGCGCGGGCGCTGATCGTCCACCCCAAGGTGCTGGTGCTGGACGAGCCGTCGGCCGGCCTGTCGCCGAAATTCGTCTCGATGGTGTTCGAGATGCTGGCCGGCATCCGCAAATCCGGCGTCACCATCCTGCTGGTCGAGCAGAACGCCAAGGCAGCGCTTGCCATCGGCGACCGCGCCTATGTGCTGGTCGAAGGCAAGGACCGGCACGAGGGTGTCGCCTCCGAGCTGGGGAACGATCCGGTGGTGGCCGAACTCTATCTCGGCCAACGTCCGCTCAAATCCGGAGAGGGTGCGGCATGAGCCTGCAATTTGTCGTCGACGGATTGCTGACCGGTTCGATGATCGGCCTGGGCGCCATCGGCGTGACGCTGACCTATTCGATCCTGCGCTTCTCGAACTTCGCCCATGGCGAATTCATGGCCTGGGGCACCTATGCGACGCTGGCCGTGGTCAGCGCCATCGGCGCGATGTTCGGCAAGGTGGCGCCGATCGCGCCGCTGTCCTTTGGCTGGCCGCTGATCGTCGCGCTGATTGTCGGCATGGCATTCACCGCGCTGCTGGCGCTGCTGCTCGACAAGGTGCTGTTCGCGCGGCTGCGTTCGCAAGGCCAGGCGATCATCGTGGTGATGGCAAGCTTCGGCGCCTCGATGGCGCTTAGAAGCTTGCTCGAATTCACCTTCACTTCGCGGCCGACCTATTTCAGCCGGGCGATCCAGATCGCCATGCCGGTCGGCTTCGGCATTCGCATCACGCCCGACCAGATCGCGCTGCTGTTGCTGACCGCCGTGCTCGTGCTCGGCGTGCATCTGTTGATGACCCGCACGCAAACCGGCCGCGCCATGCAGGCGCTGAGCCAGAACGCAGCACTGGCCCGCATCGTCGGCATCGACGTTGCCAGCGTGGTGCGCGTCACCTGGATCATCGGCGGGGCACTCGCCTGCGTCGCCGGCGTGATGATCGGCATTCTCGTGCAGATCCGCCCCTTCATGGGCTTCGACATGCTGCTGCCGATGTTTGCAGCCGCAATTCTCGGCGGCATCGGCAGCATCCCGGGCGCGGTGCTCGGCGGGCTGATCATCGGGCTCGCCGAAGCCGGCGCGGTGCAGCTGGTCGGCGCGGAATGGCGCGCCGCGGTCTCCTTCGTCATCCTGATGGCGGTGCTGTTCGTCCGGCCGATCGGCCTTTTCGGTGTGAGGGAACGCTGATGGACCTCGTCGGCTACGGCGCCTTCTTCCTGACCACCGCGCTGATCTTTTCGCTGGTCACGCTGGGGCTCAACCTGCAGTGGGGGCTGACCGGCCTGTTCAATGTCGGTCTCGCCGGCTTCGTCGCCATCGGCGCCTATACATCGGCACTGCTGACCACACCGGACGATGCCGCGCGGCTAGGTGGTTTCGGCCTGCCGATCCTGGTTGGCTGGGCGGGTGCCATGGTCGTCGGCGGCATTGCCGCGGCGCTGACCGGCATGGCCACATTGCGCCTTCGATCGGACTATCTCGCCATCACCACATTCGGCGTCGCCGTGGTCGTGCAGCTCGTCGCGCTCAATGCACAGAAGCTGACCGGCGGCCCGTTCGGCATCGGCTTCATTCCGCGCCCTTTCGGCAGCCTTGCCGAAACACCGCTGCTGTTCAACCTGTCCAACCTTGCCGTGGTCGCGGCAGTGACACTGATCGCCTATCTCGCCCTGGAGCACCTGTCGCGCAGCCCGTGGGGACGCGTGCTGAAGGCGCTGCGCGAGGACGAGCGGGCAGCGATTTCGCTCGGCAAGAGCGCGCGCTTCTACCGTGTCCAGGCCTTTGCGGTCGGCGGCGCCATCATGGCTCTGGCCGGGGCGATGCAGGCGCATTTCACCGGCTTCATCGCGCCGGACAATTATCTGCCGATCCTGACCTTCCAGGTCTGGGTGATGCTGATCGTCGGCGGCTCCGGCAGCAATCTCGGCGCGGTGATCGGCAGCATCCTGGTGTGGGGGATTTGGGCTGGATCCGGCACGCTCACCAGCGTGCTGTTCCCGCCAGAGCAGCAGGCGCGCGCGGCCTCGCTGCAGATCGCCGCCATCGGCGTCATGCTCTGCGTGATCTTGCTGATCCGGCCGAACGGATTGCTTGGCGACAGGCCACGGCGGCCGCGCTTCGGCAAGCGAGCGAAAGCGGCCGCGGCCAAGAGCAGTTCAGGGTCATGAACGCGATGGCCCGGCAGGAGGCGCAAGGCGTTTCGCTCTGGCAGGCCGTCAGCCGAAACCATCGCCAGCGGCCGGCGCTGCAAGGCGAGCTCGTTGTCGACCTCGCCATTGTCGGCGGCGGTTTTTCGGGTCTTTCAACCGCGCTGCACGCCGCCGGGAAAGGGCTCTCGGTCGCCATTCTCGAAGCCGAATTCATCGCCTGGGGCGCAACCGGCAGGAATGCCGGCTTCGTCGTGCCGAACTTCGCCAAGATGGATCCGGAAAACATCCTTGCCCATCTCGGCCCCGAGCGAGGCAAGAGACTGATCAATTTTGCCGCCGGCAGCGCCGATCTGGTGTTCGGCCTGATCAGGCAACATGGAATCGACTGCGACGCCGTGCAGAGCGGCTGGATCCAGCCGGCGCATTCACCCGCGGCGCTGGAAAAGGTCAAGTCCCGCGCCGAACAATGGGCGCGGCGCGGCAGGCCCGCGGTTACCTTGGACCGTCAGGATGTCGAGGCGCTGACGGGCGCGCGCGGCTACCTCGGTGGCTGGATGGATCGTTCGGGTGGCGTGCTCAACCCTGTCGCCTATGCGCGCGGCCTGGCCGATGCGGCGCAGAAGTCCGGAGCGAGGATTTTCGAACGAACACCGGTCACCACGATCGATCGCGTGGCTGATGGCTGGACGCTGAAGACGCCGTCGGGATCGGTGCGCGCCGGCAAGGTGCTGATCGCCACCAATGCCTATGGCGCGTCGCTCAATCCGCTGCTGCAGCGAACCTACTTTCCGCTGAAGGTTTTTCAGATCGCGACTGGACCCCTGCCGCGCGAAATCCGCACATTTCTGCTGCCGGGAGGACAGGGCGTCGGCGACACCAGGCGCAATCTCTTCACCTTTCGCTTCGACGCCGACAACCGGCTGATCAGCGGCGGCATGCACATCTTGAGCGCCGGCGCCGACACGCGCGTGCCGCAGACAATCTGGCGGCGGCTCGCCAAGCATCTCGACCTGCCGGACCTGCCGCCGCTTGCCTATAGCTGGTCGGGAATGGCCGCGGTCGAACCGGATTTCCTGCCGCATCTCCTGGACCTTGGACCGGGCCTGATCGCCGGCCGCGCCTGCAACGGGCGCGGCATTGCCATGACGACGGCGATGGGCAAGGTGCTGGCCGACTGGGCCGCCGGCGCCGATGCGCGTGACCTACCGCTGCCGTTCGCGCTGCCGGCGCCGATCCCGTTCCACGCCGTGCTGCGGCACGCGCCCAACATGCTTCTCGGCTGGAGCATGCTGCGCGACCGGATGGACGAGAGGGGATAGGTCGTCGACCGTGCCTGGACGCGCGGATCAGTCGGCCGTGCGCAGATTTTCGGAGAGAACCGCGGCCGCCGCCGCTATGTCCTGCTCAAGCGCGGCCCGAACGGCAGGGCCATTGCGCTGCTCCAACGCGCCAACAATACTGCGATGTGCGTTGTTCGATTGCGGAATGTAACGGTCGGCCTGCATCAGCAGCTTCAGATAGGGCCCGACCCGACCCCAGAGGTCCCGGATCATGTTCAACAGGATCGGCGCGCCGGCATGCTGGTAGATGGCGAAATGAAAGGCCTCGTTCAATGAGAGATACGCCCTGGCATCTCCCGCATCGATGGCGCGCTGCATGCCGGCGAGCATGGCCTGTACGTCGATCAGGCCGCATTCGCTCATCCGCGACGCGGCCATCTCACCCGCCAGCCCTTCGACGGCGATGCGGATGCGCGTCAGTTCCTCGAAAGCGGGTGCCGACAGCAAGGGCACGATGACCGAGCGGTTGTTCTGCATTTCGAGCAGGCGCTCGGCGACGAGCCTTTGCAGCGCCTCGCGGATCGGCGTCGTCGATATGCCGAAGGTCTCGGCAAGTTTGCGGATGACCAGTGTCTGGCCCGGGCTGAAACCGCCTGAAATCAACTCCTGCTTGAGAGCGCCATAGGCGCGATCGTTCAGGGTTTGATGTTCGAGCTTCAGCATGCGCGGCCGCTCACCATTGCGACAAGGCGCGATCGAGCGTCTCGGCAAGTTGCTCGGCATTGTCCCTGGCAAACGGCAAAGGCGGCCTGATCTTCAGCACATTGCCGCGCGGGCCGCAGGAGGAGATCAGCACGCCGTCCTCGCGCATGGCTTCGACGACCGCCGCTGTCTTGGTGGCGGCCAGCGCCTCGTTCCCCTCCGCCGTCAGCTCGACGCCGAAATAAAGGCCGTTGTGCCTGACGTCGGCAACCATGCCGTGCCGGCTCTGCAGCGCGCGCAGCAGCTCCCCGGTGTAGGCGCCGACATTGCGCGCGTTCTCGATCAGCCCCTCGCCTTCGATCACGTCGAGCACGGCGATGCCGACGGCGGCCGCCACCGGATTGCCGCCGAACGTGTTGAAGTAGCCGGTGTTCGAGCCGAAGGATGCGACTAGCTGCGGCCGCACGATCACCGCGCCCATCGGATGCCCGTCGCCGATCGGCTTGCCCATGGTGACGATATCGGGCTCGATGCCGTAATTGGCGAAGCCCCACATGCCCTGGCCGAGCCGGCCGAAGCCCGACTGGACCTCATCGGCAATGACAATGCCGCCGGCCCTCCTGACGTGGTCCGCCGCCTCGCGCATGACGGCCGCATCGGGGAAGAAGATGCCGTCGCTGGAGAAGGCCGAGTCGAGAAGCAATGCCGCCGGACGGATGTCTTGCGCACGCATGTCCTCGATGGCGGCGGCGACATTTTTGGCGAAATCGCGCGCGGCGCGGCCATGGTCGCGAAACGTGTCCGGCGCTGCCACAGTCCGATGCTGCGCGGGCACGCCCTTTGCCCCGACCGCCGCCGGCGATAGCTGCGCGGTGGCAATCGTGGCGCCGTGATAGGCGAAGTCGGTGATGATGACGCCGGTGCCACCGCTGGAATGCTGGGCAATACGGATGGCGAGATCGTTGGCCTCGCTGCCGGTGCAAGTGAACATGGCGTGACCGAGATGGGCCGGAAGCATGCCGAGCAGTTTTTCAGCGTAGTCGAGGATGATCTCGCTGAGATAGCGCGTGTGGGTGTTGAGCGTGGCGGCCTGCCCCGATAGCGCCTCGACGACACGTGGATGGCAGTGTCCGATCGAAGCGACATTGTTGTAGGCATCGAGGAATTTGCGGCCCTGCGCATCATAGAGCCAGACGCCGCTGCCGCGCACGAGATGGATCGGGTTGCGGTAGAAGGCGCGGTAGGTCGGGCCAAGCAATCTGGCGCGACGTTCGAGCAACGCGCGCTCTTGCGCCGAGGCGCCGGCAGAGGCATTGGCGGGCGAGGACTGGGACACGGGCATCTACTCCGGATTGGAATGGTCGAGGAAATAGCGGCGGGCATCCGCGGACGACAGCCCGTCCAGCCGTTCGAGCGACGCCCAGACCTCGGTGATGAGGCGCAGCACATAGTTGCGCTTGGCCGGGAATCGTTCCGCCTGCCAGCTGGCGATGTTGGCAATCAGCGCAAGGCGGGCACGGATCAGATCGAAAAGAATGCCGATCTCTTCAGTTTCCAGCGGCTGCACTGATTGATAACCGGCGACGAAGCGCGCG
Source organism: Mesorhizobium sp. LNHC232B00 (assembly GCF_000502435.1). Taxonomy (NCBI): domain Bacteria; kingdom Pseudomonadati; phylum Pseudomonadota; class Alphaproteobacteria; order Hyphomicrobiales; family Phyllobacteriaceae; genus Mesorhizobium; species Mesorhizobium sp. LNHC232B00. The sequence continues at coordinate 111,901 of NZ_AYWP01000004.1, read as the reverse complement.
GCGGGTGTCAGCGGGTGACCTTCCGCCGGCCAGCGGTAGACGGCGCCGATGGCGAGATCGCAGATCAGCGGCGAATGGATCATGTCGCCGAAATCGAGAATGCCGCTGACGACCTCCGGCCGCGAAGCGTCCATCACCACATTGTGGGAATTCATGTCGTTGTGGACGATCTGCGCACGCAGGCTTGGAATGACCGGCGCCGCATGCTCCTCGAAGGCGTCGATGACGCGTTCGACCATGGCCCGGTGGCCAGCATCGGGGATATGCGCCAGCATCGGCCGCGTCTTGGGGACCTTGCGGATATCCCAGAGCAAGTCGCTGCCGGCCGCCGGATGGAAGAAACCGCGCAGTGCGCGGCCAAGCCGCGCCAGAAAGATGCCGAGGTTGCGATCCTGCGCCGCTGAGGTCGGTGAGCGCGAAAGCAGTTGACCGGGCAGATAGGTGACCAGCCGGACGATGCGCGGTGCCGATCCACCGACGCTGACCGTGAACTGCGCTTCGCCCTCGAGGTTTTTACGCACCGAGGGAACGGGCAAGGTCGGGTCGACCGCAACGATATGGTCGAGCGCCTTGTTCTGGAAATCGGTGAAGCCGGACTCTTCCGCCGGATGGGAAACCTTGAGGACGAACTCGCCCTCGCCGTCGGTCTGGATGTGGAAATTGTGATCGCGTTCGCCGGGCAACGGACGCGCGCTGCCGGCGATGCCGTAGTGCCGGCGCAAGATGGCAAGCGCGTCCTCGGTGGAAACATCCGGCGCATCCTCGGCAAGCGTTTCGCCGAATGCATCGGGTACAGCCGCGTTCATGATCTCACCTTCGGATCGATCGGCTCAAGGCCGCACCAGTCGGCGATGAACAAGGCAATCGTCTGGGTAACTTTGCGCACCGAGTCCAGATCGACGGCCTCGTCATAGCCATGCGGCATGCGGCAGATCGGACCATAGACGATCGCCGGCGTGTCGGCATAGAGGCCGAAGAAGCGTGCATCCGTGGTCGCCGAGGTGACGTGCTCGGTCAGCGGCTCGCCCCACACGGCGCTATGGCTGCGGCGCAGCACGGCTTCCATCTCGTCGGCGCCTTCCAGCACATAGCCTTCGGCCATGAAGCCGTTGTAGGTCATCCTGGGCGGGCGGTTGGCGAGGAACGGATCGGCACGGGCCGCGTCGGCGATGCAGGCCTCGAGCTCGGCCCTGGCTTCTTTAAGCTTCTGGCCGGGATAGGTGGCGACCCGCATCTCGAAGACGCAGCGCGCCGGGACGCTCGATGTCCACTCGCCGCCTTCGATCTTGCCGAGATTGAAGCGGATCGGATGTGGATGACCGCGGAAATGCGGATCATCGACCTTGCGCGCGTTCCAGACGATTTCGAGCTGCTTCAGCGCCTGAATGATAAGGAATGCCTTTTCGATGGCATTGGCGCCAGCGGAAAAGGCCCCCGACGCATGCTGCGGATCGCCGTCGACCTCGACCCTGAACCAGATCGGTCCGACCTGCGCCCGCATCAGCCTGGGCTCCAGCGGTTCGGGTATGAAAGCGGCGTCGGCGCGGTAGCCGCGCTGCAGGCAGGCGAGCGCGCCATTGCCGGTACATTCCTCCTCGACCACCGACTGCAGGAATAATTTCGCGGCCGGCTGGTAGCCGAGGCTGCGCAAGGCGGCCAGCGCGTAGAGACAGGCCGACAGGCCAGCCTTCATGTCGCCGGCGCCACGACCATGCATCCAGCCATCCTCGATCGCCGGATCGTAGGGATCGCGCACCCAGCGGTCGAGCGGTCCTGTCGGCACCACGTCGATATGTCCGTTGAGGATCAGCGAGCGGCCGGTCGCGTTTCGCGGCGTGTGGGTGGCGACGACATTGAAGGCGTCGTCATACGAAACCGCAACCGGTGAAAAACCCGGCAGGTCGCGAATAGCATCGACATCGACGCGCCACATGTCGACCTCGTAGCCATCGGTCTCATAGGCGGCCGCCATGAACGATTGGGCGGCATGTTCCTCGCCGCGCTGCGAAGGAAAGCGCACGAGATGCTGCAGAAACGCGACCTGCCGCGCGAAGCCAGCGTCGACCGCGCCCAGAATGGCCTCGTCCGCAATCCGCTCAGGCATCATATTCCGCTTTCATCTGAATGGTGTATCATATCTCATATACCGTCTCTCGCAAATGCAAGAGACTGGTGGGGCAACCTGTGACCCACATTCCGAAACACTTGGCAGGCGAGCGCGGAATTGGCATCAGCTTAGCGAATGCCGGCAAAGCCGCGCGGCGAAAGATCGAGGACAGATGCTGGTCACCGACGGCACGTTGCCGGATGAAGTCACCGACCTCTCGGCCGGTTACCGGCGCGTGCCGGCCGGCAGGATCATCAATGCGGTGACGTGGATGGAGGCGCGCGCGCCGGTGCCGAGCCTTGCCCAACCGCTGGCTATGACCCGGGTCACCGAGCCCGACTGCGCCTCCTACCGCGCGATCTTCCTGGAAATCGGGGCTCCCTGGCTCTGGGATCGCGCCGCCGAAATGTCGGATCCCGAAATCGCCGCGCAATTCGCCGACCCACGCCACCATCTCTATTACGGCCATGATGAAGACGGCGGCCATGTCGGCATGGTCGAATTCCGCGTGGGCGACGATGACGAGATCGAGATCACCTATTTCGGCCTGTTCCCATCCTTGACCGGCCAAGGCTTCGGCAAGCGACTGATGGCCGGCGCACTCGATCAGGCATGGCGCCTCGCCCCCGGCCGCGTCTGGCTGCACACCAGCAGTTTCGATCACCACAGCGTCATCGGTTTCTACCGCGCTTGCGGGTTCGAGCCCTATGCGGCCGGTTTCGAAATCACCGACGATCCCCGGATCAAGGGAACCCTGCCGCGCGAAGCGGCCCCGCAAATCCCGTTGATCGAAACGGAATGGGTGCCCGGCGCCAGATGAGACAGCCTCCGCAACCCGCCAGCCAGGCATCGCCGCATCATCGCCGGTGGGTGCGGCGCGAGAGCATCCTGTCAAGGCTGGAGCGGCATGTCGGCATGCGCATCGTGCTGTTCGCCGCGCCCGCCGGCTTCGGCAAGTCGACAACGATGGCGCAATGGGCCGCGGAACTCGCGCGCCACGGCCGGTTGACCGCATGGCTGTCCTGCGAGGCGACGGACAATGACGAAGGCGCCTTCCTGTCGCATCTGGTGGGGGCGCTGCGCCACCTCGTCCAGAACCCGGCCGAGCTCGACCTCGCCTTCCAGTCGAGCCCGATCCCGCAGCTCGAGGTGGTGCTCTCTGCACTTGTCGCGGGTTTTGCGGCGCGGGACGCGGAGATCACGCTGTTTTTCGACGACTACCACGTCATCGAAACGGAGGCGGTGAAGCGTTTCATGGAGCGCCTGACGCGGCAGGCGCCCGCCAACGTCGCCTTCGTCATCGGTTCGCGCAACCTGCCCGACCTGCAGCTCGGCAAACTCAGGGTGCTTGGCGACGTTTTCGAAATCGGTCCGGACGATTTGCGCTTCGCCTCGTCCGAAGCCGAAGCCTTTTTCAACGACAAGCTGGGCCTGAGCGTCAGCAGCGGTACCGTCGAGGCCTTGTGCTCGCGGACCGAAGGTTGGGCCGCCGGCCTGCAACTCGCCTCGCTGTCGCTCAGTGCCGCGCATGCGCCCGAAACCGTCATCGGCAATTTCACCGGCGCCAACCGTAACGTCGCCGACTTCCTGATGGGCGAAGTCTTCCTCGGGCTGCCGCCGGCCCTGGCGAAGTTTCTGCTCCACAGTTCGATCTTCGAGCGCTTCAGCGCCGAGGCCTGCCGGGCAGTCTTGCGCGTGGCGGACGCCGAGGCCGACATCGCCGAGATCGAGACCCGCAATCTCTTTCTCGTGCCGCTCGACGAGGAACGGCGCTGGTTCCGCTACCATCACCTGTTCCGCGACTTTCTCAGTCGTGAAATGGAACGGCGCGCGCCTGAGATGATCGCCCCGCTGCACCTGGCCGCCGCCGAATGGTTCGGCGAACGCAAGATGCTGACCGAGGCGATCGGGCATGCGCTTGCCGCCGGCGACCAGGCCCGCGCGGCGGTGTTCATCGAGAACAATGCGCTCGAGCTCATCGCCCAGTGCCAGCTGCTTTATGTGCGCCAGTTGCTGGCGCTGCTGCCGAGAAAACTGGTCGACCAGCGCATCCGGCTGCAACTCGTCGCGTTGTGGCTGGCGGTGCACTCAAGCCAGCCCGAGATTGCCCTTCAGACGCTCGCCAATGCGCGCAAGCTGATCGAGACCGGGCCGACGGACGGCAAGGATCCGGGCACGCTGACCGGCACCACGATCGAGGCCGAAATCGCCGTCCTGGATGCCGCCGTGCACAGCACGCTGGAACGGTTCGAGGATGCACGCGACACAGCGTTGGCCGCCCTGCGCGTCATCGCGCCCGATGCCTGGTTCATGGAAGGCGCGACGGCCAATGTCATCGGCTACAATCTCTACGCACTGGGCGATCTCGAGGGCGCGAGGGCGGCGGCGGACGCCGCGCGCAAGGCGCATGAGCGAAGCGGCAGTCTGCTCGGCGTCACCATCGCCAATTGCTACATGGCGGTGATCGAGCGCTCGGCCGGCCGCCTGCCCGCCGCCGAACGGCTGCTGCGCAACACGATCATCGAGGCCAGGACTCGGATCGGCGCCAACTCCTATGCCGAGGCCCTTGCCGGAACGCTGCTTGCCGAACTCGCCTATGAGACCAACGCGTCCGGCGAGGCACTGACGCTGGTCGAGAATCTCGGACCGCTGATCGAGGGCGCCGCGGTCATCGTCTATCCCCTCGCCAGCGTGCCGACCTATGCCCGCGTGCTGCAGTTGACCGGTCGCGCAGACGCAGCGCTCGACATGCTGGAGCGCGTCTACCAGCGTGTGCGCGGCTCCGTCTATCGCCGCCTCGCTTCGGTATTGGTGCATGATCGTATCCGGCTGCTGCTCGACCAGAACCGCGTCGTCGAAGCCCGCGCGCTGCTGAGTGAGCATCGCCGCGAAAGCGCCGAAACCGCGCCGACTGTCGCCAACGAATTTGAGTTCTTCGCCGAGGGCCGGCTGCTTACCGCGGAGAAATCCCACGCAGCGGCGGCGGCGATTTTCGACGCGTTGCTGGAGCGAACGAAAAACAGCGGACGCATGCGCCGACACATCCTGGCGCTGATCCTGCGCGCCAAGACCGCCGTTCATGACCAGCGCGAGGCCGACCGTCACCTCCTCGAAGCGCTGCGCCTTGCACAGCCCTCCGGCTTCATCCGCTCCTTCGTCGACGAGGGCAGGCCTGTTGTGGAAGGGTTGATGCGGCTGCGCGCCGCGCAGGCAAAGACCGACCCTGCCCTGTCGGCCTATGCAACGCGCATCATCGACGCGGCACAGACGATGCCTGTGGCGACACGCAAGCCGGCAGCACCGACGGCCGAAAAAGAACAGCTCACCCAGCGCGAGGCCGAACTGCTGCGCTGCCTCTCGGAAGGAATGTCCAACCGCGATATCGCGGGTGCGCTATCGGTGAGCGAGACGACGGTGAAATGGCATTTGAAGAACATTTTCGGCAAGCTCTCGGTGTCGAACCGCGTGCAGGCGGTGCGCGCCGCGCAGGCGGCCGCGGACCTCCGTCCCCCTCCGAAAGGAGGGGCATGAACATCTGGTGCAGCCCCCTCTTTGGGGTCGGGCCACGGGATCGTGAGCCTGCTAGCGTCGTCCTGCTCCTAGAGGACGATTGCCTATGGCGACAGGTTATGTTTTTCACGAACAGCTGATGTGGCATGACACCGGCTCCAGCGCCGACATGATGCCACCCGGCCGCTTCGTGGAGCCCGGCCGGCACCTGGAATCGCCTGGATCGAAGCGCCGGCTGAACAACCTTATCCAGGTCAGCGGCTTGGCACGCCATCTGGTGCCGATCCTCGCCGAGCCGGTGACAGTCGAGGATCTGCTGCGCGTGCACACGCAGCGCCATGTCGACGACATCAGGATGCTCAGCGAGCGCGGTTCCGGTTTCGCCGGCCCGCAGGCGCCGATCGGCCTCAACAGTTTCGACATCGCGCTCCTGTCCGCCGGCACCACCTATGCGGCGATGCGCGCGGTGCTGACCGGCCGCGTCGACAATGCCTATGCGCTGGCGCGGCCGCCGGGGCACCATGCCGAGCCCGACCAAGCGATGGGCAACTGCCTGTTTTCCAACATCGGCGTGTCGGTGCGCCGGCTGCAGCATGAGGGCTTGCTTGGTCGCGCGGCGATAGTGGACTGGGACGTTCATCACGGCAACGGCACCGAGACGGTGTTCTATTCCGATCCGTCGGTGCTCACCATTTCCCTGCACCAGGACAATCTTTACCCGACCGGGCGCGGCGCGCTGGCCGACAATGGAAAGGGCGCCGGCGAAGGCTATAACATCAACATCCCCCTGCCCGCCGGCAGCGGCACGGGAGCTTATGAGGCGAGCTTCGATCGCGTCGTGGCGCCGGCGCTACGCGCCTTCAAGCCTGACCTCATGATCGTCGCTTCCGGTTTCGATGCGTCGGGATTCGATCCGCTCGGCCGCATGATGCTCAACAGCGAATGCTTCCGGCGCCTTGCCGCGCGCATGGTCGCCCTGGCCGCCGAGACATCGGACGGACGCCTGATGATGACCCATGAAGGCGGCTACTCCGAGGGCTATGTGCCGTTCTGTGGTCACGCCGTCATCGAGACGCTGGCCAATCACCGGACCGAAGTGGTCGACCCGCTGTCGGACCATATCGACGAATGGGCCGGGCAGGAATTGCAGCCGCACCAGGCTGCGGTGATCGACGCCGCCGAGAGCCTGCTTGCCGGCCTGCGTCAACGCCTCGCAAGTGCTGCCTGACGCGATGGATTTCCTGATCACCACCCTCCTCAACGCGCTGACGCTGATCAGCATCCTGATGCTGGTCGGGCTCGGACTGGCGATCAGCTTCGGCCTGATGAACGTGACCAATCTGGCGCATGGCGAGTTCGTCACCGTCGGAGCCTTCGCGGTCTATTTCGTTCAGAGCGTCGGCGGTTCCTTCTGGCTGGGGCTCGCCGCCGCGCCCGTTGCCGGCGCGGTGGTCGGCTGCATCCTGGAATTCGCCATCATCCGCCATCTCTATTCGCGACCGGTGTCGACCGTGCTTGCCACGTGGGGCGTCAGCCTGATCCTGCAACAAGGCCTGGAACTGACCTTCGGTCTCGGCGCCAAGCCGGTGACACCACCGATCGAGGGCACGCTCGACCTTTTCTTCACCGTCTATCCGGCCTACCGGCTGGTCCTCATTGCCATCGCCATGCTGACCCTGCTCGGCGTCGTGCTGCTGATCAGCCGGACATCGTTCGGGCTCGACATCCGCACCGTCATCCAGAACCGGGAGATGGCCGAGGGCGTCGGCATCAACACGCGGCGCACCTACGCCATCGCCTTTACCTTCGGCGCGGCCATCGCCGGGCTCGCCGGCGGATTGGTCGCACCGCTGGCGATCGTGCTGCCGCAGATGGGGGTGAACTATCTCGCCAACGCCTTCTTCGTCGTCATCGTCGGTGGCGTCGGCTCGATCGGCGGCCTCGTCGCCGGCAGCGTCTTCGTCGGCGGGCTGACCAGCATCCTCAACTACCAGATCTCGCCATCCCTGGCGCAAGCGATCGTGCTGCTGGCGGCCATCGTCGCCGTGCGGCTGCGGCCCAACGGCCTGTTCAACGGAGCTTCGCGATGATCGCGCGCGATCGCAACTGGCTGCCGATCTTCGCCGTCTGTGTGGTGCTCACGGTTATCTATCCGCTCTTCGCCGACGGCTATCAGCTGACGGTGATCCGCGACGCGCTGATTTTTGGTCTGTTCGCGGCGAGCCTCGACTTCTTCTGGGGCCGCACCGGCATCTTGTGCTTTGGCCACGCCGCCTTCTTCGGCATTGGCGGCTACATCATGGCGCTGATCACGCTCAACGACGCCATCGCCTTCGGCAGCCTGCTCGGCATCATGGGCGCGGTGGCAGGGGCAGCCTTCGTCGCCGCCATCATCGGTTACTTCCTGTTCTTCGGCGGCATCCGCGGCAGCTACTTCACCATCGTCACGCTGGCGATGGGTGTCATCTGCCAGCAAGCCGCCGTCTCCTGGAGTTCCGTCACCGGCGGCGACAGCGGCCTGATCGGCATCCCGCCGATCGAATTCGATGTTGGCGGGATGCATCTCGATCTCAGCCAGGACCTGCCCTCCTATGTCTTCGTCTCGGCCATCGTCGCGGTGGTGGTGCTGACGCTGTGGTCGATCGGCCGTGGCCGCTGGGGCACGGTACTGACCGCCATCCAGGACAATGAAGTCCGGGCAGCAGCGCTCGGCCACAACGCACCGCTGCGGCTGCTCGTCACCTTCGTCCTGTCCGCCGCAATCGCCGGGCTTGCCGGTGCGCTCTATGTCTGCATGGCCGGGCTGGTGGCGCCCGATCTCTCCGGACTGCTGCTGTCGACCGAAGTCATCGTCTGGGTGGCGGTCGGCGGGCGCGGCACTCTGCTCGGTCCGGTGCTCGGCGCCATCTTTATCCAGCGTGCGCAGCAGACGATCTCCAGCTTCAACCCGAGTCTATGGCCGCTGCTGCTCGGCTGCGTCTTCGTCATCATCGTCTTCGTCCTGCCGGACGGCATCCTGTCTGTTTACGCGCGGCTGAAAAGCCTGTTCGAGGGCCGGAGGCGCGTGCAATGAGCGATGTCCTGCTCCAGGCCGAAAATGTCGGCATCCGCTTTGGCGGCCTGCAGGCACTCGAAGGGTTGAACCTGACGGTGCGCGACAAGGAGCTCTGCTGCATCATCGGGCCGAACGGCGCCGGGAAGAGCACCTTCCTCAATGTGCTGACCGGCACGCTTCGACCGACCAGCGGGAGCGTGCGATTCCTCGGTCACGACATTGCCGGTCTGCCGCTGCACCGCATCGCCAGGCTCGGCATCGCCCGCAAGTTTCAGATCCCGTCGGTCTTTCCCAGCCTGTCGGTCGAAGACAATCTGAAGGTGGCACGGTGGGGGGTACCCTCGCCGGTTCGCCCGGTCAGTGAGTTGCTGGAACTGGTGGCGCTCGGCGATAGCGCCGCGAGGCTGGCGGGCGAACTGGCGCATGGCCAGAAGCAATGGCTGGAGATCGGCATGGCCCTGGCGATCGAGCCAAGATTGCTGCTGCTCGACGAGCCGACCGCGGGCATGACACCGCAGGAAACCTTGGCAACCGCCGAGATGCTGCTGCGGCTGAAGGGCGAATTCTCGATCGTCGCCGTCGAACACGACATTCGCTTCGTGCGGGCGCTGAACTGCGAGACGCTGGTGCTGCATCAGGGGCGTCGGCTGCGCAGCGGTCCTTTCCACGACATCGAGACCGACGAAATGGTCCGCGACGTCTATCTGGGGAGGCGCTGATCGTGCTGCGGACACTTGCCGTCTCGGCCGGCTATGGCCTGCTTCCGGTGCTGAACGGCATCGATATCAGCGTCTCGCCTGGCGAAGTTGTCGGCCTGCTCGGCCGTAACGGCGCCGGCAAGACGACGCTGTTGCGCGTCATCGCCGGCGGCCTGAAGGCGAGCGGCGGCGCCGTGGTGCTCGGCGACCAGGATCTCACCAACGCGCCAGCCTTTCACAGGGCGCGGGCAGGCATCGCTCATGTGCCGCAGGGGCGCGGCATCTTCAACCAGCTGACCGTAAGGCAAAACCTGGAGGTCGGCACGCGTGCCGCCAGGGATCGTGGCGACGGCAGCATTCCGGCCGACATCTTCGGCTATTTTCCGATCCTGCGCGAACGCGAGGCGCAAATCGCCGGCACGCTCTCGGGCGGTCAGCAGCAGATGCTGGCGATCGGCCGGGCGCTATGCGGCCTGCCCTCGGTGCTGCTGCTCGACGAACCTTCGGAAGGCATCCAGCCGAACATCGTACAAGCCATCGCCGAACTGGTGCCGCGCATCGCGCGCGAACGCTGCATCGCGATCGTGCTGGTCGAGCAGAATCTCGATCTCGTTCTGAAGGCGGCGGGCCGCTGCCTGGTGATGGAAAAGGGCAGGATCGTGCACGAGGGCACGCCGCAAGCGTTCGCCGACGAGACCCTGCTGAAGGATTTGTTGGCCCTGTAAAGGCGCGCCTGATGCGCGCCCAAGATTTGTTGGCTTTGTAAGGCGTGCATGGGGCGCGCCTGGACTGGAAGGGAACATAACAATGATAAGCAGAAGAACGATCCTGAAATCCGGCGGGGCTGCCGCCGCGTTGGCCATGGTCGGCGCGCCGTCGATCCTGCGCGCCGCCGACACCGTCAAGGTCGGCCTGTCGATCCCGATCACCGGACTGCAGGCGATCCTCGGCGAGACTCTGCTCAATTGCTACAAGCTCGCCGCGGCCGAGCTCAACGCTGCCAACGGCATTGGCGGCCGCCAGGTCGAGCTGTTCATCGAGGACAACCAGACCACGACCAAGGGCGCCATCGACAAGGCGCGCAAACTCATCAACGAAGACAAGGTCGACGTGGTCATGGGCACGATCATTTCGCCGGAGCGAAGTGCTACGCTTTCGGTGACCTCGAAGGCCAAGAAGCTGTTCTTCTATCCGACCAATTTCGAAGGCGGCGAATGCAACCGCTACTTCGTCGCCACCGGCCCGATCCCGATGCAGCAGGTCGACCCGATGATGCCGTGGGTGGCCGAGAACCTCGGCAAGACGATCTATGTCATGGCCTCCGACTATGCCTGGCCGCAGAAGATGACCGAGGCGATCACGGCGGCCTATGAGAAGGCCGGCGGCAAGATCATCGGCGCCGACTATTATCCGTTCGGCACAACGGATTTCGGCCCTGCATTCCAGAAGATCAAGTCGCTGAAACCCGATGTCGTGTGGTCGATGGTGGTCGGTAATGACGCGGTCACCCAGCTCAAGCAGTATCGCTCTTTCGACATCAAGCAGCCGCTGATCGCGCCACTCGACGAGGTCTTCAACAAGGACGCGCTGCCGCCCGGCGTGGCGGCCGGCACCTATGCGCCGCAGCCCTACTGGATGGCGCTCGACAATCCGGTCAACAAGAAGTTCATCGCGAGCTTCCGCGAAAAGTTCGGCCAGGAGAAGATGGTCAACGGCATCGGCGAAGCCGGCTACAACGGCCTGCATCTCTACGCACTGGCCGCCGAGAAGGCCGGGTCGCTGAAGGACGACGATGTGCTCAAGGCGCTGCCGACGATCGAGTTCGACGCGCCGCAAGGCAAGATCCGCGTCGATGCCAGCAACAACCACACGCTGTGCCATTCTTATGTCGGCAAGGCCGCCGCAGACGGAATCAGCTACGAAATCGTCAAGGATTTCGGGACGATCGCTCCGGTCACGCCTTACTGCAAGCTGTAGGAGGTTCGGCAACGGCTCCAAGCAATTCTGACGGCGGCGTTGCCGCCCTCAGGTCGCCTGCGGCGCCGGCAGCCGCTCGCGCAATTCGTCGACAAGCACCCTGGTGTTTTCGGAATAATCGATGGGCACGACGACGAGATGCACGCCGCCGCCGGTGAAGGCCCGTTCCAGCGCCGGCTGCAAGTCGGCGATCTCGCCAACCCTGGTCCCCCTGGCGCCATAGGCCTCGGCGTATCTGACGAAGTCGGGATTGCCGAAGGTCATGCCGAAATCCGGAAACTCGTCGACCGCCTGCTTCCAGCGGATCATGCCATAGGCGTGGTCTTCAAGCAGCAGGACCACGAGGTTGAGCTTGAGCCTGACGGCGGTCTCCAGTTCCTGGCTGTTCATCATGAAGCCGCCGTCGCCGCAGATGGCCATGACACGGCGCCTGGGATAGAGCAGTGCCGCCATCATCGCCGACGGCAGGCCGGCTCCCATGGTGGCGAGCGCATTGTCGAGCAGCAGCGTGTTTGCCATGCGCGTGCGGTAGTTGCGCGCGAACCAGATCTTGTACATGCCGTTGTCGAGGGCGAGTATCCCGTCCGCCGGCATGACGGCGCGGACATCGTGCACGATGCGTTGCGGCGTGAAGCGATCTTCGGTGGCGCGCGCGGCGATCCGGCTCAAAATGCCTTCGCGCAACGGCAACAGGGCCTGCGCATTGGGGATCTTGCCCTCGATGCGATCGGCCAGCAGTGCCAGCGAAGGGCCGAGGTCGCCGACGATCTCGGCTTGCGGGAAATAGACCTGTTCGACGTCGGCGGTTTGATAGCCGACATGAATGACCTTCGGTCCCTTGGCGCCCATGATGAAAGGCGGCTTCTCGACCGTGTCGTGGCCGATGGTGATGATCAGATCGGCCTGTTCGATGGCCTCGTGCACATAGTCGCGCTCCGAAAGGGCTGCCGTTCCCATGTAGAGTTCGGTGCCGCCGGGCACGGTGCCCTTGCCCATCTGCGTGGTGAAATAGGGAATTTGGGTGCGCAGCACGAACTGGGCGACGTCAGGGGTCACGCGCGGCCGCGACGCCGCCGCACCGAACATCAGCAGCGGACGCTTGGCCTCCATGATCATGCGGGCGGCTCGATCAAGCGCGGTGGCGCTGGCCAGAGGCAGCTCGACCGGGTGCGTCGGCACGAGTGCTACCGGCTCGCATTGCGCAGCGGCAATGTCTTCCGGCAGTTCCAGATGCACGGGGCCGGGACGCTCCTCCTGTGCGACACGGAAGGCTTCGCGCACCAGCGAAGGGATCATCTTCGGCGAGACGATCTGGCGCGACAGCTTGGTCAGCGGCTTCATCGCCGCGACGATATCGACGATCTGGAAGCGCGCCTGCCGCGATGACAGGATGCCCTTCTGGCCGGTGATCATGATCATCGGCATCGCGCCGAGCAGCGCATAGGCCGAGCCGGTCGTCAGGTTGAGCGCGCCCGGGCCGAGCGTGGTGATGCACACGCCTGCCTTGCCGGTGAGCCTGCCATAGGTGGCGGCCATGAAGGCGGCCGCCTGCTCGTGGCGGGTCAGGACCAGCTGGATCGACGAGCGCCGGATCGATTCGACGATGTCGAGATTTTCCTCGCCCGGAATGCCGAAGATCCGGTCGACCCCTTCATTCTCGAGCGCCGCCACGAACAGATCCGAACCTTTGGTCAACTGTCTCTCCCACGATGCGTAGATTCCGCCAGCCATCTTCATATGGCAGGGAAAGCGGCGCCGCAAAGGCCGGAAGTGCGCATTGGCTCCAGGAAAAGCCAACCGCGACGGGCGATCACGCCATCAATTTCGGCAAGGCGGCCGCCAGCGCGTCGACGGCCAGCCGCACTTTGAGCGGCAGATGCGGCGTCTGCAGCCAAAGGGCATGGCAGTCGTAGAGATGGCGCGGCTGGTCCGGCAACAGCACCGCCAGCGCGCCGGCCCGGATGCGCTCGCGAACCAGCCACCAAGGCAGCCAGGCAATCCCCATGCCATCGACCGCGGCATCGGCGATGGCGTCTAGGTCGTCGAGCCGCAATCGGCCGGTTGGCATGATCTCCTGAAGGGGCTGCCCTTCGCGCGCAAACAGCCACGGCTGAACGACCTGGCCGAGCCGGCGATAAACAATCGACTGATGATCAGCGAGATCCTCGATCCCTCGTGGTTCGCCATGAATTCCGAGATAGGAGGGCGCTGCGCAGACGACCATGCCTTGGCGTGCGACGCGCCGCGCGATCACGCCGGCCTTGTCGTCCAATTCGCCGGTCCTGATGGCAAGGTCGTAGCCATCCTCGGCAAGGTCGGCGAAGCGGTCGCTTAAGGACAGATCGAGTTCCAGCATCGGATATTGCCGCGCCAGTTGCAGCAGCACGGGCGTCACGCAGTGACGACCGAAATGCGCCGGCATGGTGACGCGCAGTTTTCCCCTAGGTTCCGAAAGCTGGTCGGCTGCGAGCGCATCGGCGGCTTCGGCCTCCGCCAGCACTACCCGGCAGCGCTCATAGTAGGCGCGGCCGAAATCGGTCAGGCTCTGGCGGCGCGTGGTGCGGTTGATGAGGCGCACGCCGAGGCGCTCCTCGAGAAAGCGGACGTGCTTGCCGACCATCGGTCCGGACAGATCGAGCGCGACGGCAGCAGCAGCGAAAGAGCCGAGGTCGACGGCCCTAACGAAGACAGCCATGCTTTCGAGCCGATCCATATTCGGAACTCCTGGTTTCTACTGCTTTATCTGCACCGCCATTTATCCGCGAGAGCGTTCCCTGCATAGCTCATTCGGTTCAAATGATTTGGAGTATCCCGAATGGCACGTGTTGTCCGCTTCCACCAGCATGGCGGTCCCGAGGTACTGCGCATCGAGGATGTCGACCTTCCCGCTCCGGGCCCGAGCGAGGTGCAGATCCGCGTCAAGGCGCTGGGCCTTAACCGCGCCGAGGCATTGCTGCGTGCGGGAACCTATATCGAGACACCGGCCCTGCCCTCCGGACTTGGCCTGGAAGCGGCAGGCGTCGTCGAGGCGGTGGGCGAGGGCGTCGCGGATTTCGCAACGGGCGATGCCGTCAGCATCATCCCGCCGCAATCGATGGTTCGCTGGCCGGCCTATGGCGAACTGGTCACATATCCCGCCGCGCTCGTCGTCAAACACCCTCCATCGCTCGACTGGCAAGCGGCAGCATCCGTCTGGATGCAGTATCTCACCGCCTACGGCGCACTGATCGACATCGCCAGGCTACGCGGTGGAGATGTCGTCGTCATCACGGCGTCGTCGAGCAGTGTCGGACTTGCCGCGATCCAGATCGCCAACAGTGTCGGCGCGACGGCGATCGCGGTGACGCGGACATCGGCGAAGAAGCAAGCCTTGCTCGACGCCGGGGCGGCTGCCGTCGTGGTCCTGGCAGAGGCGGACCTGGAGGCCCGGCTGAAGGAAATCGCCGGACCGCCAGGCGTCCGCGTTGTGTTGGATGCGGTCGGCGGCCCGATCTTCGAGCCGCTGACGGCCGCGATGTCGAAGGGCGGCATTCTCATCGAATATGGCGGCCTCAGCCGCGAGCCGACACCGTTCCCGTTGGCTGTCGTCCTGGGCAAGACACTGACGCTGCGCGGCTACCTCGTCCACGAGATCACCGGCTACCCGGCCAAGCTGGAAGCAGCCAAAGCGTTCATCCTGGAAGGACTTGAGGCCGGCACGCTGAGGCCGATCATCGATAGGATCTTTGCCTTCGACCAGATTGTCGAGGCGCATCGCTATCTCGAGTCGAACGAGCAGTTCGGCAAGATCGTGGTGACGGTCTGAGCCTTGGGATGCGAACAAATCATCCTTGCGGCCGATATCGCTCTTGAAGGCGCGGCTCTGCCTTCCTAATTGTCTCGTGCGGGCCGGGCCCCTCTGACGATCGCTTCTGGTGATTGTGATGTCGGACCGCTTTAACGGGCCCGTTTCCATCCTTTTCGGTCAAGCGGGCTCATCCTTCTGGTTTGGAGCCCCATATGACATCTTCCCTTCTTGGTTTGGTCTGCCCCTCCTGCCGCGTCGCGCTCACAATGAGCGAACGCCAGGGTATCGAGATCGATTACTGTCCGCAGTGCCGCGGCGTCTGGCTTGATCGAGGCGAACTCGACAAGATCATCGAGCGGTCAGGCAGAGAGGCGTCGCCCGCGCCGCAGCCGGCGCCATTCTCCCAGCCACAACATGGCCGTGACGACGATTACTCCCGCTCGCAGGGCTACCGCTATCCGAAGCGGAAGAAATCGTTCTTCGAAGAATTGTTCGATTGAGGCATGGCGCCGCTCGCTACCGGGCCGTCATTTGCTGAAAATCTCAAAAACCACATCGATAAGGTCCATCCCGATGATTTCGCGCACAAGCCGATTTGCCGCCCTCTTTGCAGGACTGTTCCTGGCGTTCTCCATGGTCGCGATCGATCATGCCGAGGCCCGTCGCGGCGGCAGTTTCGGCAGCCGTGGCATGCGTACGTTCCAATCCGCGCCGCCGACAAGGACCGCACCGGCGCCGACCGCCCCGGTCGAGCGGTCGATGACACCCAACACCGGTGTGAACTCTGCCGCCCGGCAGCCGCAGGCGGGCCTGCAGAGGCCCGGCTTCATGAGCGGCTTCGGTGGAACGATGATGCGCGGCCTGCTGATCGGCGGCCTGATCGGGCTGCTCCTGGGCCAAGGCTTCGGCGGCCTTGCCGGCATGTTCGGCTTCCTGCTGCAGGCCGTGCTTATCGGCGGCGCGATCATGCTGGCCATCAGGTTCTTCCGGTCGCAATCCGCGCGTGGTCCTGCGCTCGCCGGTGCCGGCAATGCCCAGGCTTCGCGGTTTGAGAACCGCGCTACGTCACCGCAGCAATCGGCAGGCTCTTTCACAATCCCCGGCTTCGGCGGCGGTTCGGGCGGTGGCTCTCCGGCCGGCGGCTCCGACGAGATCACGCTGGCGCAGAGCGACCTCGACGCATTCCAGCAGCTGTTGACCGATGTCCAGGAAGCATTCGGACGCGAAGACCATGCCGCCCTGCGCCGGGCGACGACCCCCGAGATGGTGTCCTATCTATCCGAAGAGTTGGCCGACAATGCCCAGAAAGGTCTCAGGAACGAGGTATCGGACATCACCTTGCTGCAGGCCGACATCGCGGAAAGCTGGCGTGAGGACGACCGCGACTACGCCACGGCCGCATTGCGCTACGAGTCTCGTGACGTGATGCGCGAACGGGCCAGCGGCAAGGTCGTCGAGGGCGACGATGACCACCCGACGGAGACGACCGAATTGTGGACATTCATGCGCGAGAACGGCTCGAACTGGAAGCTCTCGGCCATCCAACAGGCCTGAGCCCCGGTCAGTCTTGTCCCAGGCTTCGAGGCGTCGTTGCGAGCGGTTCAGCGCACGATCTTGACGCACATCGGCGTGCCGATCCCGATGGCACGTCCGGTGTCGGCCAGCATGCCGCTGTCGGCATCGCGGGCGAAGATCGAGATGCGGTCGCCATTCTGATTGGCCGAGAACAGATGACCGCCTGACGGCGTCAGCGCCAGGTTGCGCGGCGTGGNATGCGGTCGCCATTCTGATTGGCCGAGAACAGATGACCGCCTGACGGCGTCAGCGCCAGGTTGCGCGGCGTGGCACCGCCGCAGGGGACATAGCCGACGAGGCTCAGTGCCCCGGTCTGCTGGTCGACCGCCATGATGACGACGCTGTCGTGACCACGGTTGGAGCCGTAGAGAAAGCGGCCGTCCGGCGAGATCTGGATATCGGCGCAGTGGTTGCTGTCGCGCGCCTCGGCCGGCACCGCCGGTTTGGCGTCGACGATGGAGAGTTTCCCGTGAGCTCCGTCCAGCGCCATCGATACGATGGTCGAATCCAGCTCGTTCATGACGAAGACGAAACGACCGTTCGGATGGAGCGCGAGATGGCGTGGGCCGGCGCCCGGTGTCAGTGCGGACTCGGCAAGCTTGCTCAGGCTTCCATTCCGTTCGATGCGATATGAGACGAGCCGATCGATGCCGAGATCTGCGACGATAGCCGTTCCGCCGGCAATGGTCTCGGTGATGCTGTGGGCATGCGACCGTTCCTGCCGTGCCGCATTCGGGCCGGTTCCATTATGCGAGACACTGGCCAGCGGCGGCGTCAATGCGCCATCCTTGTCGAAACCATACACGGCAACAGCGCGATCCGGGCCGCCCTCGCCCATGCCGTAATTGGCGACCAGCAGCTTCGTGCCGTCGCGGGTGATGGTGTTGTGGGCGGTGATGCTGCCCAGGGATGGCTGCTTGTTTAGGTAGGTGAGCGTGCTCGAGCCACGATCGAAGCCGTAGGCGGAGACGGTTCCCTCGCGCCAGGTGAAAACCTCCGAATTGGCGTAGATCCGCGTGCCATCCGGCGTCACCGACAGGAAAGTCGGATTGTCGACGTCATTGGTTTCGGCCAGTTTTCTGGTTTCCAGCGTTTTCTCATCGAAGCTGTAGACGCTGAGGCCGACGCCGCGCGCGCCCTGAAAATAGGGGGCTTCCCGGTTCAGGCTGCCGACAAAGACCAGACGGGTGTTGCTCATGATTTCCTCCCCTGCCCGCCAGCGCTCGAGCGCCGCGGGACCGGCCAAAATTTCGCCTGTTCACGCTTGCAACGCAACCCCATATGTGAAAATACTATTTACAAAAGAAGATTGACGGGAGGAGACGTCGTGCATCCCTGCGCCTCGATGCGTGTTCGAACGGTTGCGCGAAGGCTCCTGCGAGACCGCCGGAGCCAGCCATGAACGACTTCGCGCCTACCGTTGGCGTCGCCTCGACGCACCCCAAGAACATGCCAGCCGATCACGCCGCGCTGCCGGTGTGGAACGCCGAGAACTGGTTCTACGAGGATTGGCCGGTCGGCCAGAAGATCCGCTCGTTGCGGCGCACGATGGCGGAAGGCGACAGCCACCTTTTCAACACGCTGGTGCTCGACATCCACCCCTATGTACAGGACCAGATGTTTGCCGAGGACGAAGGCATTTTCGGCAAGCGGCTGATCGCCGGCGCCTTCGTCTTTTCGGCTGGCCTCGGACTGGTCGCCACCAACTGCGTCAACGCCTTTTCCTATGGCTACGACAAGCTTCGCTTCATAAAGCCTGTCTTCATTGGCGACACGATCTATTCGATCCGCTCCAATCTCGACAAGAAGCCCCGCTACAAGGAGATGGGACTGATCCGCGCCAGCTACGAGGTGTTCAAGGGCGAAGGCGAGCTCGTTCTCTATTGCGAGCACCTGCAGACGGTGAAGTACCGCAACCCTGCCGATTTCGTTGGCAAGACGGAGAAATAACAATGCCGGCTTTGGCCGAATTGCCGCTTGCCGGTCTCGTCGTCGTCGACATGAGCCAGTTCCTGTCCGGGCCCTATTGCTCGCTCAGGCTGCTCGATCTCGGCGCCCGCGTCATCAAGATCGAGCGCCCGGATGGCGGCGACCTGTCGCGCCGGCTCTATCTCAGCGATACCGAGATCGGCGGCGATTCCACTATCTTCCATGCCATCAACCGGGCCAAGGAAAGCCTCGCCATCGACCTCAAGAACGAGGCCGACCTGAAGGTGCTGCGCGGGCTGCTGGCCCAGGCCGACGTGCTGATTCAGAATTTTCGGCCGGGCGTCATCGAGCGGCTCGGCTTCGACTACGAAGCCGTCCGCAAGATCAATCCGCGGCTCGTCTACGCCTCGATCAGCGGCTATGGCGAAGAAGGACCATGGGTCAAGCGGCCCGGCCAGGACCTGCTGGCGCAGTCACGCTCCGGAGTGATGTGGCTGAACGGCGACGAAGACCAGGGACCCGTGCCGTTCGGCCTTGCCATCGGCGACATGCTGGCGGGCGCGGCCTGCGCGCAAGGCATTTTGGCGGCACTTGTGCGGCGCGGCATTACCGGTCAAGGCAGCCATATCGAGACCAGCCTTTTGGAAGCGCTGGTCGATTTCCAGTTCGAGGTGCTGACCACGCATCTCAATGACGGTCGCCGCCTGCCGCGCCGCTCCAGCTTCCGCAGCGCGCATGCCTATCTGTCGGCGCCTTACGGCGTCTATCCGGCCAAGGACGGCTATCTCGCCATCGCCATGACGCCGATCCCGAAACTCGCCGACCTGCTATCGCTCGATGAGCTGGCGCCCTATCGCGACAAACCGGCATCGTGGTTCACCGCGCGTGACGACATCAAGGCGATCATCGCGCAAAGGATCGCCACCAAGACCATCGATGAATGGCTTGATATCCTCGAGCCCGCCGACATCTGGTGCGCCAAGGTGCTGACCTGGCCGGAAATGCTGGCCAGCGAAGGGTTCCAGTCGCTCGACATGCTGCAGACGGTGACGCGCGAAGACGATGTCTCGATCCTCACCACCAGTTCGCCGCTCAGGGTCGATGGCATCAGGGCCAAGGTCGATCGAGCGGCACCGCGCATCGGCGAGCATAGTGCCGCAATCCGCCGGGAGTTCGGCCTGTGACCACGCTCACTCTGGTGCCCACCCTCAGGGGCATGACCTGGAGCCATCCGCGCGGCTACGACCCGATGGTCGCCTGCTCTGCTCTCTGGCAGCAGAAGACCGGTGTCGCCATCGAATGGGACAAGCGCTCGCTCCAGGATTTCGAGTCCTTCCCGGTCGAGGAACTGGCGCGCGCCTATGATTTGATCGTCATCGACCACCCGCATGTCGGCCAGATCACGGCGGAGCGTTGCCTCGCGCCGCTGGATGTCGCCGGCCGTGAGGCCGAGCGCGCCGCGCTAGCCTCGGGCAGCGTCGGCCAATCCTATCCGAGCTACAACTGGCAAGGACGGCAATGGGCATTCCCGATCGATGCGGCCAGCCAAGTTTTGGCCTGGCGACCAGATGCAATGGAGACACCGCCAACGCGCTGGGGTGAGGTGCTCGATCTCGCCCGGCAAGGCCGCGTGCTGCTGCCGCTGCGCCCACCCCATGTGCTGATGGTGTTCTATACGCTGGCTGGCAATCTTGGACATTCCTGCGCGACCGATCCATCCCGCGATCTTATCGGCATCGAGACCGGCAGCGAAGTCTTCGAGGCGATGCGCGAGATCGCGGCACTGGTCGACCCCGCTCGCTTCGAGATGGATCCGATCGCCGTTTCGGAGCGCATGGCGGAGGCCGGTTCCCGCATCGTCTGCGCACCGCTGATCTACGGCTACGTCTCTTATGCGGTGGCGGGCTTTCGCGCGCACCGGCTGGCTTTCGCCGACATTCCGGCTATCGGCTCCAACGGCCCGATCGGTTCGGCGCTCGGCGGCACCGGCATAGCGGTGTCGGCCTTTTCCAAAGCCAGGGATGCCGCGATCGACTTCGCCTATTGGATCGCCAGCGGCGATGTCCAGCGCGGTCCCTATGCCGCCGCCGGCGGACAGCCCGGCCATGCCGCCGCCTGGGAGGACCGGACGGTCAACGCGGCGGCCGGCAATTTCTATCGCGATACGCGCGCGACGCTGGAAGGCTCATGGGTACGGCCGCGCCATGACGGCTACATGGCGTTCCAGCAGGCGGCGTCCGAACGCATCCTTTCCGGCATGAGTTCAGGGCACAAGGCCGCCCAGGTCGTTGCCGATCTCAATCGCCTGTTCCGGGAGAGTTCCCTGGCGCAGGTGTCCGGCGCTGCCGGTGGAGGAGCTTGAAACGAAACCGAACGGAGGAGATCGAGATGACAAGAATGATAAGCGGCCTTTTGGCCGCAACCGCATTTGTATCCATCACAACAATTGCCTATGCGCAGGATGCGCAAGGCGTCATTGGCGGGCTGCCGACCGAACTCAAGGCGCAGTATGACGGCGCGCCGCAGAAGGTGCTGCCTTCGGCTTGGGACAATTTCACCCCGCCGTCGAAGCCGTGGAAGTGGTGCCACTCGGAATCCTACCAGGGCAATCCCTGGCGGGTGACGGTGACCAAGGAGTTGAAGCGGCTCGTCGACGGGCTGATCGCCGACGGCACGGTGTCGAGCTTCGAGGTTTCCGATTCCAACAACGACGCCAGCCAGCAAATCAACCAGATCCGCGCCTTCATCGACAAGAAGTGCTCGATCATCACCTCGATTCCGGGCTCCGCCACCGCACTCGACGACGCCATCGACGCAGCCGCCAAGGCCGGCATTCCGTTCATCACCGCCGCTGGTTCGGTGACCAGTCCGAACGCGATCAATGTCGATTCCAACTATGCGCGCTGGGGCTACGACATGATGACGGCGATCGGCAAGGCGCAGCCGGACGGCGCCAGCATCCTGCTCGTCGAAGGCATTGCCGGTCACCCGATCGTGGTCCAGGAACGCCAAGGCGCGGACAAGGCGCTGGCGGAAAATCCGAAGCTGAAGATTTCGCGCACCGTCAACGGCAACTGGACGGCCAACGTCACCAAGACCGTGGTGCTTCAGGCGATCGCCACCAATCCGGCGCCGATCGATGCTGTGTGGACGACCGGCAGCGAAAGCCGCGTCGTTGCCGAGGCCTTCGCCGAAGCCGGCCGCCCGGCGCCATTGATCACCGGCTCGATCACAGGTGACGCGCTGGGCTACTGGAAGGCCAACCCTGACAAATACCGCTTCGAAGGCCATGCGGTGCTGCCGCATTGGACCGCCGAGACGTTGTTTCGCGTCGGCGAGCGCATGCTCGAGGGCCAGAAGCCGAAGCTGAACACGCTGCTGATCCCGATCCCGCCGGTCCATAACGCCGACCTCGGCCAATGGTACAAGGACTGCATGACGACCGATGCCGTCTCGATCTTTCCGATACCGCCGAACGACCCGATGCCGGAGGAATGGCTCGACGCCTATTTCTCGAACCCGGCGCCGACCAAGGGCTGGGATTATTCGAAGGTACCAGATGCCTGCGCAAAGTGACGCCGGCGACAGGTAAAATTTCAGCGAGCCGGCTCCTTTCGGGGAGCCGGCTTGCCAGCTTCGAAACATGGCATGCTTGAGATCACCAACATATCCAAACGCTATGGCGAGACGATCGCGCTCGCCGACGCTTCGATCGCGTTCCGGGCGGGGACCATCCACACCATCCTGGGCGAGAATGGTTCGGGCAAGAGCACTATGGTCAAGCTCCTGTCCGGCATCGTCCAGCCGGACAGTGGTGCCATCCTGCTGCAGGGCAAACCGTTCTATGGTGCCAATCCCTCGGCCTTCCAGGCGCAAGGGTTTGCCACGGTGTTCCAGGAGGTGCTGATCGCGCCCGATCGCAGCGCGGCCGACAACATCCTGCTCGGCCTCGACGGCCTGCTGCGACGCACCGTGCCTCGCAACGAACGCCGCGACAGGGCGGCAGCGGCGCTCAAGCGCTTCGCCGTCACCGACGTGCCCCTCGACAGGCCCGCCGGCCTGTTGCCGCTCGCCGCGCAGCAACTGGTCGTTCTCGCCCGCGCGATCGTGCGCAATCCAAAAATCCTGATCCTCGACGAAGTCACCGCGGCGCTCGACTTCGCCGATCGCGAATCCGTCTTTTCGCTGATGCGCGCGCTGGCCGGCGAAGGCTGCCTCATCCTGTTCATCACGCACCGCATGGACGAGGTGATGTCGCTTTCGGATCGCATCTCGATCCTGCGCGGCGGCAGCGTGGTGCGCACCGAGGAACGTGGTGCCTCGACCCCGGCGGAATTGCTGAAGGCGATGGCGCCACGCACGGCAGCGGAGCTGGCGCATGGTTGATCGCGCCGTTCCAGGCCTGGCCGTCCGCGAGCTCGTCATCGCGCCAGGCGCCAGCGCCATAACGCAAACCATCGCTCCGGGCGAGATCGTCGGCCTTGCCGGCCTCGACGGGCACGGTCAGGAGCTGTTCCTCAAGATGCTCGCCGGCTTGGCGCCGCCACTTGGCGGCTCGATCGAGATGGGCGCATCCCGCAAGATCACCGGCTTTCGCAAGGCGGTCGCCAGCGGCGTTGCCTATCTGCCGCGCGACCGGCGTGCGAACGGGATTTTCCCGACGCAGTCCGTGCTCGACAATTTCGCCGTCTCGACACTGTCGCGCGACACGCGCCTGGGCCTGATCAGTCCGGCTGCGCGCAAGGCCCGCTACGATCTCTACCGCGAGAAGCTGTCGATCGTCGCGCCCCGGCCCGATGCGCCGATCACCACACTGTCGGGCGGCAACCAGCAGAAGGTGCTTTTGGCGCGGGCGCTGGCGCTGGAGCCTGCGATGCTGCTTCTCAACGATCCGACGCGCGGCGTCGACGTGGCCACAAGGCATGTTCTATACGATGTCTTTCGCGGGCTGGCCGCGGACGGCATGGGGCTCGTCATCCTGTCCAGCGAAATCGAGGAGATTCTTCTCCTGTGCCAGCGCGTGCTGGTGTTTCGCGAAAATGAAGTCGCGGCGGAAATTGCCGGCGATGCGCTGACCACGGACAGCGTGATATCAGCCATGTTCGGACGCGCGGCATGAACTTTTTGACGCACCTCCTGTCGCTTGGGCGAAATGTCGGCTTCGCGGTCGTGCTGCTGGTCGTCCTGCTCGCGGTCAATCTTATCCTCAGCCCGGGGCGGTTCCAGCCGGGGTCGTGGGGCGCGCTGGTCGGACTGGCCGCGCCCTTGATCGGAGCGGCGATTGCGTCGGCCCCGGTGATCCTCGCCGGCCGTGGCGGCATCGACATTTCGGTCGGGCCGCTGATGGGCTTCGTCAACGCCATGGCGATCCAGGTGCTTTTCCTGAAAGCCGGCATCTCCTCGCCCCTGGTGCTCGTACCAGCGGCTTTGCTCATCGGCGCGCTGATCGGCGCGGCGAACGGCTTTCTGGCGACAATCGTGCGCATCCAGCCGATCGTCGCCACGCTCGGCACCTACCTCATCCTCACCGGCATCACGCTGACGATCCTGCCGGCGCCGATCGGTCCCGCGCCGGCCTGGCTCAAGGCGCTGTCCGGTCCGCTGTCGATGCTGCCGCTGGCGGCGATGTTCATCGCCTGGTGGCTGGTGCGGCGCACCCCTTACTACGACCAGTTGATGGCGGTCGGCAGCGATGACCGTGCCGCCTATACCGCCGGTGTGGATGTCACCCGCGTCCGCTTCATCGCCTATGTGATGACCGGCATCTTCGGCGGATGCGCGGGGCTGATGCTGACAGCGCTGATCGGTTCGGCCGACCCCAACATAGGACCGACCTACACGCTGATCGCCATCGCCGCCGTCGCGCTCGGCGGCGTCAGCCTGGCCGGTGGCCGTGGCGGCGTGGCAGGAGCCGCGATCGGCGCGATCGACATCTTCCTGCTGCAGAGCGTGCTGACGACTTTCAACGTCTCGACCTTCGTGCTGCAGATCGCCTATGGCGCCATATTGGTGCTGGCGGTGATGCTGACCGCGCTGCAGGAACGTCTTGCCATGAGGGGGCGCTGACATGGCTGCCAAGCGAAACCTGTTCGCGACGACCAATGCCCGCGTCGTCGGCGCCTTCTGCATCGCCGCCCTTCTGCACCTTGCCGGCGCAGTCCTCATTCCCGGTTACTCTTCGCCGTTTGCCGTGCGCGCCATGCTGGTGCTCGCTTCGCTGCTTGCCGTCGCCTCGATCGGCCAGACGCTGGTCGTCATTATGGGCGGCATCGACCTGTCCATTCCCTTCGTCATCGGCTTTGCCAATGTCGTGGCCGCACAGCTCTACGGCGATGGCTGGAACTTCTTTCTCGTCTGCGGCCTTGTCGGCGTGCTGGCACTTCTCATCGGCGGGCTGAACGGGCTGATCTCGCGCAGCCTCGACATCCAGCCGCTCATCGTCACGCTCGGCATCGGCATGGTCGTGCAGGGGCTGGTGCTGTTGTGGACAGCCGGCTTCCCCTCCGGCTCGGCACCGCAAGCGGTTTCCAGCTTCGTGTCGATCGGCGGATCGGCCGGGCCGCTGCCGGTGCCATGGCTGGTGCCCAGTCTCATCGTTCTGGCAGCGCTCGTCGTGCTGGTGCTGGAACGGACGCCCTATGGGCGCCGGCTCTATGCGCTTGGCAGCAATCCCGGCGCCGCACCGCTGGCGCTGATCGACCCGGTCCGCATGTGGGTCATCACCTATGCGGCGAGCGCCTTCTTCGCCGCCGTGGCCGGCGTGCTGCTGCTCGGCTTCACCGGCTCGGCCTATGGCGATGTCGGCCAGCCCTATTTGTTCCAGACCATCGCCGCGGTCGTCGTCGGCGGCGCGGCATTGGTCGGCGGGCGCGGCAGCTATCTCGGCACGATCGCCGGCGTGCTGGTGCTGACCGAGATCAACACGCTGCTGATCGGCCTCGGCTTCCAGCCGTCGGCGGTGCAGGCGGCCCTGGGCCTCATCATCGTGCTACTGGTCTCGCTTTACGGCCGCGAGCGGCACGTCTCGACGACCATCTGACGGGTTGCTAGGCGAGCCGCCAGAGCTTGCGGGCATTCGCGGACAACAGCCTGTCGCGTTCCGAAATGCTGCAACCTGCAAGCAGTGCATGGGTCGCAGCCACCCAGGTCGAGAGGCCGCCGCCAAGCGTGCAGACCGGCCAGTCGCTGCCCCAGACGACACGGTCCCAGCCGAAGGCAGCGATTGTGTGCTCGACATAGGGCCGCAGCGTCTTGACGGTCCAGTTGCCGGGATCGGCATAGGCGACAACACCGGAAATCTTGGCGATGACGTTCGGCCGCCGCGCGATCTCGCTCATATGTTCGCGCCATGGATGCTCGGCTCCGCCCTTGATGTCGGGCACGCCGCAATGGTCGAGGACGAACTGGACATCCGGCGCCAGGTCGGCCAGCGCGATCGCCTTGGGAATCTGGTGCGGCAGCACCACGAGGTCGAAGGTCAGGCCGGTGCCGCCAAGCCGCTTGATGTTGTCTCGGAACAGCGGGCCTTCCGACAGCTCATCCGGCACGACATGGAGGACGCGGCGAAAGCCCTTG
This sequence comes from Mesorhizobium sp. LNHC232B00, assembly GCF_000502435.1. Lineage (NCBI taxonomy): Bacteria > Pseudomonadati > Pseudomonadota > Alphaproteobacteria > Hyphomicrobiales > Phyllobacteriaceae > Mesorhizobium > Mesorhizobium sp. LNHC232B00. Next base: position 85,688 of record NZ_AYWP01000004.1, on the reverse strand, counting down.
ACGAAAGGATTCGCCCGCTGGCGTTCGAGATAGGCCGCAAAGCCGGTCTCTTCCGGCCGGCAGGAGGCGATCGCTCCAGCGAGCATGCTGCCTGGTTGGCGCGACAGAACTTCGACGCGGGCGGTCTCGGCCTCGATGTCGGCCGGATCGACATCGACCTCCATATGCAGCACGCGCTCGACGCCGACACGCTGCGCTTCCCCGGCATACTCCCCGTAGGAGAAATCGCGGTCGAGCGCTGGCACGCCGGCAAGCCAGGGATAGCGCAGCACCGAGCGATCGATGAGGTGCAGATGGGTGTCGACGATCATGGCCAAGTTCCTCCCTTCAAGCTTTTTCAGATCATCTCACGGAGGAATTCTTCATTCAAATAAGAATTACGCCGCTGCGCCAACAGCCGATCCGGCCAGGCGTGACAACCTTTCGGCCATGGCCAACAACAGTTCGATGGTCCTGGTAATGTCGGGCGCGGAGGGCGCGTTGACGACGGTGATGTAAGGAATCGACAGCGCCGCGATCGCCCTGCCGTCGGAACTGCGCACAGGCGCCGAAAGGTTGAAGACGCCGGCGGTCTGCATCGAGGCCATCATCTCGTAGCCGCGGTCGCGAATCTGGTCGAGACGGGTGAAGAACTCGGCCGGCTGCGCCATCTTGTCTGTGCTGCGGACATGTTCGGAGATCATCATCTGGCGTTCTTCCTCCGAGCGGAAAGCCAGCAGCACATGCCCCGAGCCGGTGTCGAACAGGCTGATGTGGGACCCCACCCGGATCGAGATGCCCCAGTAGTTCGGGGCCTCCTGCTGGGCGATCACGACGGCGGAACCGCGATCAAAAACAACGAGTTGGTTAGCCTGTTGCGACGTTTCGGCGAGTTCACGCATCAGCGGCGTGGCGTATGAAACGAGCCGTCGCACCGGAGCATGCAGTTGCGCCAGGCCAAACAGCTTCAGTGTCAGCGAATAGCGGTCGCCGTCCAGTCGCGTGACATAGCCGCGCCGCACCAGCCGATCCAGCATGCGGTAGAATTCGTTGGGGCTGCGCTCGAGTTTCTTGGCGATTTCGGCTTGCGTCAGGCCGCCGTCGACGCCGGCCAGCAGTTCGAGGATGTCGAGCCCCTTGTCGAGCGCCGGCGCGCGATAGCGCTCGTCCTCGCTGTCATCCATGGCTCATCCCTCCAGTAAAATCGATTCTTCATATACGCAGGAATGCGGTCGAACGGAAACAAATTTCGCCTTGACGTGCCCGTGAATGTTTTGTTTGTATATGAATGTAGCGCTTGTTGTCATCAGACGAGTTGCGGTCGCCGCTGAGGCGCACCTAGGGAGGATACCAATGAACAGACTGCTTTCCGGCGTGTGCGCCGGCGCACTGATGCTTGCTTTCGGCGCAGGCACCGCCCTTGCCGGCGACCTGCCCGGCAAGTTTGAAGGCGTGACCGTCGACGTGAAACTGATCGGCGGTCAGCAATATGAAAAGCTCTATGAGCGGATCCCGGAATGGGAGAAGGCGACCGGCGCCAAGGTCAACATCCTGACCAAGAAGAACGGGTTCGACATCGACAAGGAGCTCAAGTCCGACATCGCCTCGGGCAGCACCAACTGGTGCGTCGGCTGGAACCATTCGTCCTTCGCGCCGCAATATACAGGCCTCTACACCGACCTCAGCAAATTGCTGCCGAAGGAAGAAATCGACGCCTTCGTGCCGTCGACGATCAAGGCGGCAACCATCGACGGCAAGCTGGAAATGCTGCCGCGTGCCCAGTTCGACGTTTCGGCGCTCTACTACCAGAAGAGCCTCTACGAGAACGCCGACAACAAGGCCAAGTTCAAGGCGAAATACGGCTATGACCTGGTGCCGCCGGACACCTGGAAGGAAGTCACCGACCAGGCCGAGTTCTTTGCCAACCCGCCCAATTTCTACGGTACGCAGTTCGCCGGCAAGGAAGAGGCGATCAATGGCCGCTTCTACGAGATGGTGGTCGNGCCCAATTTCTACGGTACGCAGTTCGCCGGCAAGGAAGAGGCGATCAATGGCCGCTTCTACGAGATGGTGGTCGCCGAGGGTGGCGAATATCTCGACAAGGACGGCAAGCCCGTCTTCAACTCCGAGGCTGGCATCCGCGCGCTCGACTGGTTCGTCAACCTCTACAAGGCCAAGGCCGTGCCAGCCGGAACGACCAACTACCTGTGGGACGATCTCGGCCAGGGCTTTGCCTCGGGCACCGTCGCCATCAACCTCGACTGGCCGGGCTGGGCCGGCTTCTTCAACGATCCGAAGTCGTCGAAAGTCGCTGGCAATGTCGGCGTGAAAGTCGCGCCGAAGGGGTCTTCCGGCAAGCGCACCGGCTGGTCCGGTTTCCATGGCTTCTCGGTGACCGAGAACTGCCCGAACAAGGAAGCCGCCGCTTCGCTCGTCTGGTGGCTGACCAACGAGGATAGCCAGAAGCTCGAGGCCGCCGCCGGCCCGCTGCCGACCCGCACCGCGGTCTGGGACTGGGACCTGAAGCAGGCCGAGAACGATCCCTACAAGAAGGAGGTACTCTCCGCCTTCCAGGAAGAGGCCAAGCACGCCTTTGCCGTGCCGCAGACGCCTGAGTGGATCGAGATTTCGAACGCCGTCTATCCGGAGCTGCAGGCGGCGATCCTCGGCGACAAGACCTCCAAGCAGGCGCTGGACGAAGCCGCCGCCAAGGCGACACAAATCCTCCAGGACGCCGGCAAGCTCTAGAACCGTCTCCCAACGCTGCCTCTCCCATCAGGAATGGGGGAGGCGATCGCGCTTCGCCGGCGAGAGCACTGAACCATCAACGACAGACTTTCCGTTCCCGGCCCGCGCCTGAACAACGGGCGTCCAAAGCAAACACCACAGGATTCTGATGAAGGGCTTCAAGCCATCCGCGCCATTCCTGCTGCTGCTTCCGGCAATGATCGTGCTGGCGGCGGTCGTCGTGGTGCCCTTGCTGCTCTCGCTCTACTCCAGCTTCACGCCCTTCCGCCTGACGCGGCCCGAGACGTTCTTCGTCTTCGTCGGCTTCAGGAACTATCTTTCGATCCTGTCCAACACCGATTTCTGGTGGGCGTTCGGGCGCACGGTGCTCTTGCTAACCATCGCGCTCAATCTCGAAATGCTGCTCGGCCTCGGCCTCGCCATGCTGGTCGAGAAGGCGACACGTGGCCAACGCATCCTGCGCACGCTGATGATGTTTCCGATGATGTTTTCGCCGATCCTCGTCGGCTTCCAGTTCAAGTTCATGTTCAACGACAATATCGGCCTGGTGAACAACGCCTTGCAATCGCTCGGCATCACCAGGGATGCGATACCGTGGCTGATCGAGGGCCATCTCGCCTTCATCGCCATTTCGGTCGCCGAGATCTGGTCGTCGACGGCGATCTTCGCCATCCTGATCCTGGCCGGCCTGCTCGCCATGCCCAAGGAGCCGATCGAAGCGGCGCGTGTCGACGGCTGCACGCCGTGGCAGACATTCCGCTATGTGACGTGGCCTTTCGTGATGCCCTTCGCCTATATCGCCATGACCATCCGCTCGCTCGACGTCGCGCGCGCCTATGACATCGTCAAGATCATGACCGATGGCGGACCGGCGGGCCGAACGGAGCTGCTCTGGACGCTGGTGGCGCGCACCGCCTACAGCGACGGGCGTATGGGCATGGCCAACGCCATGGCCTATTTCTCGATCCTGCTGTCGATCGCCTTCACCGTCTATTTCTTCAACAAGCTCGCCGCGGCGCGCACGCAGATCGGTGCGGAGTGGTGAGAATGGACGAGAATTCTTCCGCCCGCCTGAAGCGCCGGCTCACCGGCGTCGTCTACCGCATCGGCCTGTTCCTGGCGATGCTGACCATCTGCCTGCCGGGCCTGTGGATCGTGCTGTCGTCGCTGCGGCCGACCGTCGAGATCATGGCCAAGCCGCCAGTGTGGATCCCGCAGGAGATTTCGTTCGACGCCTATGTCTCGATGTTCTCGGGCATCGGCAAGGGCGGCATCCCGGTCATCGAATATTTCCGCAACTCGCTGATCATCTCGGTGACCTCGACGGTGATCGCGGTGGCCATCGGCATGGCCGGTGGCTACGCCTTCGCGCGCTACCGCTTCCGCGGCAAATCGAGCGTCTTCCTCGGCCTGATGCTGACGCGTACCGTGCCGGGCATCGCGCTGTCGCTGCCGCTGTTCTTCCTCTATGTGCGGCTCGGCATCATCGACACGCATTTCGGGCTGATCCTTGCCTATGTCGCGCTCAACGTGCCGTTCACGATCTGGCTGATCGATGGCTTCTTCCGCCAGGTGCCCAAGGACCTCGCGGAAGCCGCGCAGATCGACGGCTGCACGCGCTGGCAGGCGTTCTGGCAGGTCGAGTTCCCGCTTGCTGGGCCGGGCATCGCTTCGGCCGCGATCTTCGCCTTCCTGACCTGCTGGAACGAATTCGCGCTGGCCTCGCAACTGACCCGCTCGGTCAGCGCCAAGACGCTGCCGGTGGGCCTGCTCGACTATACGGCCGAGTTCACCATCGACTGGCGCGGCATGTGCGCGCTCGCCGTGGTGATGATCATCCCGGCGCTCACCCTCACCTATATCGTCCAGAAACACCTTGTCGGCGGCCTGACCTCCGGCGCGGTAAAAGGCTGATCCCATGGCAACGGTTTCCCTCAGCAAGTTGACCAAGCGCTACGGCAATGTCGGGATCGTGCATGGCATCGATCTCGATATCGCCGACCGTGAATTCATCGCCCTGGTCGGCCCCTCCGGCTGCGGCAAGTCGACAACATTGCGCATGATCGCCGGGCTCGAAGAGATCAGCGCCGGGTCGATCGAGATCGGCGGGCGCGTCGTCAACGATTTGCCACCGCGCTCGCGCAACATCTCGATGGTGTTCCAGTCCTACGCGCTCTACCCGCACATGACCGTGCGCGAGAACCTCGGCTTCTCGCTTAAAATCGCGGGTGCGGCCAAGGAAGACATGGACCGCCGCGTCGCAGAGGCTTCCAGCATCCTCGGCCTCGACACGCTGCTCGACCGCCGTCCGTCGCAGCTCTCCGGCGGTCAGCGCCAGCGCGTCGCCATGGGCCGCGCCATCGTGCGCGATCCCGACGTGTTCCTGTTCGACGAACCGCTTTCCAATCTCGACGCCAAGCTCCGGACGCAGATGCGCACCGAGATCAAGAAGCTGCATGCCAAGGTTCAGTCGACGGTGATCTACGTCACCCACGACCAGGTCGAGGCGATGACGCTGGCCGACCGCATCGTCATCATGCGCGACGGCCATATAGAACAGGTCGGCACGCCGGATGAAGTTTTCCGGCGGCCGGCGACGCGGTTCGTTGCCGGCTTCATAGGGTCGCCGCCGATGAACCTGCACGAGGCGACGATCGACGACGGACAGTTGGTTTTTTCCAGCGGCGAAAAGCTGCCTTTGCCCGGCCAGTTCAAGGCCAATGTGGCGACCGGCGACAAGGTCGTGTTCGGGCTGCGGCCTGACGACGTCTATCCGACGGGACATGGTATCAGCTCCGGCAGTGCGGCCGACGTCCACCAGATCGAATTGCCGATCACGGTCACCGAGCCGCTCGGCAATGAGACGCTGGTGTTCGTAGAATTCAACGGCAGCGACTGGGTGTCGCGCATGCTGAATCCGCGACCGCTCAAGCCGGGCGAGCGAGTGGCCATGAGCCTCGACATGTCGCAGGCGCATCTGTTTGCCACCGAGACCGGAAAGACATTGCGGAGCTGACCGATGGCTAGAATCGAAAAGATAGAGCTGCGGATGGTGGACCTTGTGCCCAAGGTCAAACGCACGGACGCGATCCAGAGTTTCGTCAGCCAGGAAACGCCGATCGTCACCATCACCGATTCCGACGGCGCGGTCGGCACTGGTTACAGCTACACGATCGGCACCGGCGGCTCCTCAGTGATGCGGCTTCTCTCGGACCATCTGGCGCCACGGCTGATCGGCCGCGACCCCGACATGATCGAGGCGATCTGGCACGATCTCGAATTCGCCACGCACGCCACCACCATTGGCGCGATCACCGCCATCGCCATTGCGGCGATCGACACGGCGCTGTGGGACCTCAGGGCGAAGAAACAGAACCTGCCGTTGTGGAAACTCGCCGGCGGCGCCAAGGACCGCTGCCCGCTCTACACGACCGAGGGCGGCTGGCTGCACATCGAAACGCAGGCGCTGGTCGACGACGCACTGGCCGCCAAGGCTAGGGGTTTTCGCGGTTCGAAGGTGAAGATCGGCAGGCCGCACGGGTCGGAGGATCTTGCCCGCCTGTCGGCAGTGCGCAAGGCGGTTGGCGACGGCTACGAGATCATGACCGACGCCAATCAGGGGTTCTCGGTCGACGAGGCAATCCGGCGCGCGTCCAAGCTGCGTGAGCTCGACCTTGCCTGGATCGAGGAGCCGCTGCCGGCCGACGATATCGACGGCCATGTGCGCCTGTCCAACTCGACGCCGACGCCGATCGCCATCGGCGAGTCGCTCTACTCCATCCGCCATTTCCGTGAATATATGCAGAAGGGCGCCTGCTCGATCGTGCAGGTCGATGTCGGCCGCATCGGCGGCATCACGCCCTGGCTCAAGATTGCCCATGCGGCGGAAGCCTTCGACATTCCGGTGTGCCCGCATTTCCTGATGGAATTGCATGTCAGCCTGACCTGCGCTGTTCAGAACGGCCGATATGTCGAGTACATTCCGCAGCTCGATGAGTTGACCGGCAAGCGTATGCGCATCGAGGATGGGCATGCGCTGGCACCCGACGAGCCAGGCATCGGCATCGATTGGGACTGGGACGCGGTCAAGACCATGAGCATCGCCGAATTCACCACGGCGATCACCAAATAGGGGAACTGATATGCAGCGGATGGGGATGGTTCTGGGACTGAAGCCGGAAAAGGTCGAGGAGTATGTCCGCCTCCATGCCGCTGTCTGGCCCGACGTGCTGACCATGATCTCGGCCTGCAACATCAAGAATTACTCGATCTACCTGAAGCGGCCGGAGAACCTGCTGTTTTCCTATTTCGAATACCACGGCACCGACTATGCCGCCGACATGGCCAGGATGGCGGCCGACCCGAAGACGCAGGAATGGTGGGCCGTCTGCATGCCATGCCAGGAGCCGCTGGCGACCCGCAAGGAAGGCGAGTGGTGGGCTTCCATGGATCAGGTCTTCCATCATGACTGAAGGCGGTTTCGACCCTGCCTCACTCGTCCAGTCCTGGCCAAAGCCGTCGAAGCCTTGGCCGATCGTCACCTTCGGCGCAGGATCGATCGTTGGCGACGCACATTTCCCGGCCTATAGGAAGGCCGGCTTTCCAGTCGCCGGCCTCTACGATCCGGACCAGGACAAAGCGCGGGCGCTGGCCGAGAAATGGAATGTGACCGCATTCCGCTCGGTGGAAGAAGCCGCTGATGTCAAGAGCGCGGTTTTCGATCTGGCGACGCCGCCGGGGCGGCACGCCGAGATCCTGAAAGCCCTGCCCGATGGGGCGGTCGCATTGATCCAGAAGCCCATGGGCAATTATCTCGGCGAGGCAACCGAAATTCTCGAAATCTGCCGCGCCAAGAAGCTCAAGGCGGCGGTGAATTTCCAGCTCCGCTTCGCGCCGATGATGCTGGCGCTGAAGGATGCCATCGCCAAGGGCTGGCTCGGCGAGATCTTTGACTTCGATGCCTGGCTGGCGCTGGCGACGCCGTGGGAGCTTTGGGAATTCCTGCTCAAGGCGCCGCGCGTCGAGATCGCCATGCATTCGATCCACTATCTCGACCTGATCCGGCAAGTGCTCGGCGACCCCAGAGGTGTCCACGCCAAGACGCTCGGCCACCCCAACCATAAGGTGGCGCAGACGCGCACCAGCGCCATTCTCGACTATGGCGATACCGTGCGCTGCGCGCTGTCGATCAACCACGATCACAAGTTCGGCCGCCGGCACCAGGCCTGCGAATTCCGCGTCTGCGGCACCGAGGGTGCGGCCTATCTCAAGCTCGGCCTCAACCTCGATTATCCCAGGGGCGAGCCGGACGTTCTGGAGATTTACCCCAGGGGCGGAACGGACTGGGTCGCGGTGCCGCTCGCCGGGGAGTGGTTCCCCGACGCCTTCGTCGGGCGCATGGCCAATGTCCAGCGTTTTGCCGCAGGCGAAGACGACGAATTGGTCAGCTCGGTCGAGGACGCCTGGAGCACCATGGCGCTGGTCGAAGCGGCCTATCGTTCGAGCGCAGCGCCGGCAACGCCGATTGCGGAAAGACCCTGATGGAACAGATCCAGTATTTCGAGGACTACGAGATCGGCGCCTCGCGTATCACCAGCGGCCGCACCATCACCGAGACCGACTTCATCGTCCATGCCGGGCATACAGGCGATTTCTTTCCGCACCACATGGATGCCGAGTTCATGAAGACGACGCCGTTCGGCCAGCGCATCGCGCATGGCACGCTGGTGTTCTCGGTCGGCATCGGGCTGACGGCAACCGTCATCAATCCGGTCGCCTTTTCCTATGGCTATGACCGCCTGCGCTTCATCAAGCCGGTGTTCATCGGCGACACGATCCGCACGCGCACCACCATCGCTGCCAAAGAGGACGACGCCAAGCGGCCAGGGTCAGGACGGGTGATCGAGCGCTGCGAAGTCATCAACCAGCGCGATGAAGTGGTGCTGGCCGCCGACCATATCTACATCGTCGAACGCAAGCCGGCACAGAGCTGAAACCCAAGCCGCTTCCTATGCGCTAGGACTTTCGCGACATACCGCCGCCCTCTATTGCGTTGACGAGCGTTTCGCTGCCTTCACGAAGATGCTGGCTCAGAATGCCCACGGCCTTGTTGCCGTCGCGCTGCCTGCAGGCGGCCAGCAGGTCGCGGTGTTCTGCCTGCGAGCGGTTGCGATAGTCGAGGTTCGACAACAGGATGCGGACATAGCGATCGGCCGCATTGTGGTGCGCTTCGATCAAGCCGAGCAAACGCCGGTTGCCGCAGGCATCATAGAGAGCCAGGTGAAACGTCCGGTTGAGCGCCCCCCATCTGCCGACATTGCGCTCGGCATCGATCTGGTCGAGTGCTTGTCCGGCCTCATCGAGCTTATCGCCCAACAGGACGGGCACAGAGAGCCGGAGCGCCTCGCATTCGAGCAATTCGCGCACCGCGTAGATCTCCGTGATTTCGGCACTGTCCATTCGAGCGACATGCGCGCCCTTGGTCGGGTGAATGGACACGATGCCCTCGGCCTCCAACTGGCGAAGCGCATCACGGATCGGCATGCGGCTGAACCCGAACCGTTCGGCCAGATCATCCTGGCGCAGCGCGGTGCCTGCCTTAAGGGATCCGCTGGCTATGGCTTCGCGCAGGACATTGGCTACCTGCTCCGCCACCGTCTGCGGTCTCTCGATCAGGCCTTCCACAAATCCGCGCAAACGATGCTCCCGCTTCATCCGATATCCAGCCTAATGGAAAACCGCTTTTGCGGATATAAGTATCCTCGTGTACAGGATAGCTAGCCTGGCTTCACCGTGGCTTCGGAAGCGGCATCGTGGCGCGCGCCTATGCCGCGGCGGGTCGGTACAGCGCTTGCCGGCTCCGTATACCGCATGCGCATGCGCAGGAACGGCGCTTCGATGCAGGTGTAGCTGAGATAGCCGATCGGAATCGTCGCCATGAAGCACAGGCCGGACCAGAGGCAAGCAACATAGAAATTGCTTATGTTCATGACGTTCGTGTTTATGAACGCCGCCAGTTGCATGACGAAAAACAGATGCAGGAGATAGATCGAATAGCTGTAGGCCCCGGCCTTCTCAAGGATCTTGAACGGCAGGCTTGTGCGCTTCCTCGAAAAGCTGGTGTCGTAGTAGGCGATGCCGAAAGCATAGGCCGCGGCCTCCAGGGTCGGCAGGATGATCCATATCGGATGCGGCGACGGATAATGCTCCAACTGGTAAAATCCGCCGGCGGCATCGAACCACCAGAAGAAGACCGAGAATGCGACGAGAACGGCTAGCGCCAGCCAGTGCCGATCCTTCGCATAGGCACGGAGGTGAAAAGCAAGAATGCCGGCCAAAAACTGGTCCACGTGGCCTATGATGGTCCAGGCTGCCGCCGACTGCACCTCGCCGATGTGCACATAGAGCGCCCACCTCAGCAAAATCGCTGCCGCGATGAACAGCAAGGGCGCGAACGGAAACCGTCTGGACGCCATCAACAGGAACGGCAGCAAAATGTAGAAGTGGGCTTCCACGGTTATCGACCAGCCGCCATTCGGAAGGGTGGGAAAAATCAACCCTTTTCCGACATCGGTGAAGTATTCGCCCAGAGGCTGACCTGCGAGATCCCTGCGGCAAGCCTCGATGGCTATTACGGCCAGCAGAAGCGGAAGCAGCCTCAGCGCCCGGTTGGCAAAGAAGGGCAGGTAGCTGACCTGTTTTCCATCAAGAAGCTTGGCGAACAAGTAGCCGGAGAGCGCCATGAACAGTGAAACGCCGGTGATCCCTTCATCCAGAAGGCTGAATATTGGCAGAGCCGGCACAAAGCCATAGGGGACCGGCCCATCGGGAGACTGGTGAAGAAAATGCCAGGTGAAGACCAGAAAAGCCGCCAGACCGCGAATATGGTCCAGCGCCGGATAATGTTCTCCAGTCGAAGACTTCATGATTCAGACCAACCGCCCTGCGCCCTGGACGATCGTCGCCGCATTGCCTTGCCTGTACCTGAGCCAGCAACGGCACCGCAGCAAGTATACCTCGCCCACGACTCCTATTTTGCCAGCCTCCCGTTAATTTAGACTTCTTACTTTTTGGGCAAATTTATTCCGACGCGGATCGGCGACCGAGCAGCCGCCGACCGAAATTGGTCGGTGTACGACGGCTCTTCAGCCGGGGCTTCCCGCAATGTGCGGACCGTCGCGGTCTACATGTTGTCCGAGCACAATCGCTTTGCTCAATCGACGCGGACGGCCACAACGGCGGCGCAGTCGCCGGCCTTGATAAGCCCGGGAAAATGCCGCGCCGCCAGCATGCCGGACATCTTCGCCCTGATCTCCTGGGGGGCGATACCGGTGCGGCCGACGGGATGGATGCGGGCCAGCACGGCCCCCTTCTCCACCGGCTCGCCGAGATCGACCATGGTTTCGACCATGCCGTCGTCCTCGGCGAAGGAGAAGCAATCGCCCGAGGGCATGTCCAACCACTGTGTCTGGCTCTTCTCGACCGCACCATCGACAATGCCGGCGTGACGCAGCACATTGAGGACGCCGCGTCGCGCGATGCGCACGGTTTGTGCGCGAGAGGTGCCGCCGCCGCCAAGCTCGGTGCTGACGAAGACCTTGCCCATCTCCTCGGCCGCTGTGTCGTACATGCCGACGGCATCGATCTCGATCATGCGCATCGAGAAGGGGGCGGAAAACGCCGCCACCGCGTCGAAAGCTTTCTGCTCCAGCGCCTTGTCGGGCAGAGTGTGCGCGGCGCAAAATGGCACGAAGTCGAGCGTCTTGCCGCCGGAATGGAAGTCGAAGACGATGTCGGCGCGAGGAAGCAGCTCACGCTGGAAATAGTCGGCGATCTTCTCGGTCACCGTGCCGTCCGGGCGGCCGGGAAAGCTGCGGTTCATGTTGCCCTTGTCGATCGGCGACGTGCGGGTGCCGGCGCGGAAGGCCGGATAGTTCATCGCCGGCACGATGATCACGGTGCCGCTGACGGTTTTCGGGTCGAGCTTCCTGGCGAGATCGTAGAGCGCCAGCGGACCTTCATATTCGTCGCCATGGTTGCCGCCGGTCAGCAGGGCCGTCGGTCCCTTGCCGTGGCGGATGACGCAGATCGGGATCATCACCGAACCCCAGGCCGAATCGTCGCGGCTGTAGGGCAGGCGCAGAAAGCCATGCTGGACGCCGTCGCGATCGAAATCGACGGTCGGCGCGATCGGAGAAGGGCGAAGACTGGACATCGGTTTCAATCCTTCACCACCAGCTTGCGCGGCACATTGGCCAGGCACTCTACACCGGTTTCGGTGATCAGGATGGATTCGGTGATCTCCAGTCCCATTGTTTCAAGCCAGAGGCCGGTCATGAAATGGAAGGTCATGCCGGGCTTGAGCTCGGTGCGGTCGCCAGGGCGCAGGCTCATGGTGCGTTCGCCCCAGTCCGGCGGATAGGAAAGACCGATCGAGTAGCCGGTGCGATTATCTTTGACGATGCCGTATTTCTTCAGGACGGCGAAGAAGGCATTGGCGATGTCCTCGCAGGCATTGCCGGGCTTGGCGGCAGCGAGGCCGGCTTCCATACCTTCCAGCGTCGCCTTCTCGGCATCGAGGAATTCCTGCGTCGGCTTGCCGAGGAAGACGGTGCGCGACAACGGGCAGTGATAGCGGTTGTAGCAGCCGGCGATCTCGAAGAAGGTGCCCTCGCCTCGCTTCATCGGCTGATCGTCCCAGGTCAGATGCGGCGCCGAGGCGTCAGCGCCCGACGGCAGCAGAGGTACGATAGCCGGATAGTCGCCGCCAATACCGTCGACACCGCGCGTGCCGGCATCATAGATCTCGGCAACGAGATCGCATTTGCGCATGCCGACTTCTATCTTGTCGACGATGCGGTGGTGCATGGCTTCGACAATGCGAGCGGCCTTGCGCATATAGTCGATTTCGGTCGGGCTTTTCACCGCGCGCTGCCAGTTGACCAGGGCGGTGGCGTCGACGAAGCGGGCATTGGGCAGATGCTTCTGCAGCGCGGCAAAGGCGGCGGCGGAGAACCAGTAATTGTCCATCTCGACGCCGACGGTGAGCTTGCCCCAGCCGCGATCGGCCAACACGCTGGACAGGAAATCCATCGGGTGCCGCTCGGTCGACTGCACGTAGTGGTCGGCATAGCCGACGATGTTGTCATGGGCGAGATAGGCGGTGCGCTTGGCGCCATTGGCATCCTGGCCGCGGCCATACCAGACCGGCTCGCCAGATGGCGGCACGATGACCGCCTGATGCACATAGAAAGACCAGCCGTCGTAGCCGGTCAGCCAGGCCATGTTGGACGGGTCACTGACGATCAAGAGATCGACGCCCTTTGCCTCCATGGCTTTCCGGGTCTTGGCGAGGCGTTCCGCAAATTCGCCGCGCGAGAATTTCAGGTTTGGTTGCATTGTACTTGATCCTCGTTTGTTGGGCCTGGAGCCTGTTTCAACCTGGTCGAATCCGGCTCCAGGCAACTTTTTGTTCGAGCACGATCTTCTCGCAACCGGCTTCCGCTTTTCCGGATCCATGCTCCTGCGGCCAGCATCAGCTTTCGAAAATGGTGCCGGATTTGGCCGCCCGCGCCCGGTCGCGGGCGAGCGTGGCGATCGCCGTGTCCTGCACGCCGGTGCCGGTCAGGTCGGCAATGGTGATGTCGCTGGCTGAGCGACGGCCGTGCATTGCGCCGGCGATGATCTGGCCAAGCTCGGTCACCTCGGCATCGGCGGCCATCACGCCCGCCGCGATGGCATGGTGGAGTTCGCCAAGCCGCCGTGTCTGCCGCGCGCTGTCGGCGACGTAGAGATCGGCCATACGCAGGATCGCCGGGGCGATCTCGTTCTTGTGCTCGGCGTCCGAACCCATGGCGGTGATGTGCTGGCCGGCGGAAACGAAGCCGGCCTTGATCAACGGCTCGGTCGAGGGCGTGGTGGTGACGATGATGTCGGCGCCGGCAGCGGCCTCGGCCGGGTCGGGTTCGGCACGAACGACAATGCCGAGTTTCTCACTCAAGGCGGCCGCGGTCGCCACTGCCTTGGCGGCATCGCGCGCCCAGATGCGCGCCTCGGCGATCGGCCGCACGAGCTTGAGCGCTTCAAGTTGCAGTCCGGCTTGCACGCCGGCGCCGAAGATCGCGGCGACAGATGCATCGGGACGCGACAGATGCCTGGCCGCGACCGCGCCGGCGGCTGCCGTGCGGACATCGGTGAGATAGCCATTGTCGAGCAGGAGCGCTTCGACCAGACCGGTCCTGGCCGACAGCAGCACCATCATGCCATTGACGGAGGGCAAGCCGAGCTTCGGATTGTCGAAGAAGCCGGGGCTGATCTTGATGGCGAAGCCGTCAATGCCGGGCACATAGGCGGTCTTCACGTCGACCTCGCCGCGATGCTCGGGGATGTCGAGGCGCAGGATCGGCGGCATCGCCACCGGCAATGTGGCGAGCGCGCGAAAAGCATTCTCGACGCAGGCGACGGCGTCGAGATCCAGCGTCACGATCTGGCGCAGCTCTTTCTCGGTGAGGATCGTCATGCGGCTCATGCGGCGCGCTCCACCATTGTGTCACCGCAGATGATCTTGCGGTGCGTGTTCATGTCGATGTTGCGGCCGGAAAGCAGAACAAGCACCGGCCCGTTTGGCTTGACCTTGCCAGCGAGCAGAGCGGCGATACCGACCGCGCCGGCGCCTTCGACGATCTCACGCTCCCGCGCATAGGCATGGCGGATGCCCTCGGCGATTTCGTCTTCGCCAAGCAAAACCACATCGTCGAGCAGGTCGCGGCACATGGCGAAGGTCAGCCGGTTGTCGAGGCCGATGCCGCCGCCGAGCGAGTCCGCCAGCGTCGGCAATTCCTCCACCGGCACCGGCCGGCCGGCATCGAGGCTCGCCTTCATCGCCGCGCCGCGTGCCATCGAAACACCGATCACTTTCGTACCGGGGCTGACCCCCTTGATGGCCGCGGCGATGCCCGAAGCCAGGCCGCCACCGGAGAGCTGTACGAGGACGAGCGCGGCATCCGGAACCTGCTCGATCATCTCCAGCCCGAGCGTGCCTTGCCCGGCGATGATCGCGGGATGGTCGAAGGGCGGCAGCATGACCAGGCCCTCTTGCGCCACCAGCCGCTCGACCTCCTGCTGGGCGTCGTCCTGGCTGTTGCCGATAATGCGGACCTCTGCACCAAGCCGGCGGATCTCGTCGAGCTTGTTGCCGGGCACCAGCCGCGACATGCAGATCACCGCGCGCATACCTTCGAGCTTCGCGGCATGCGCCAGCGCGCGGCCATGATTGCCGGTGGAGGCCGCGACGACGCCGCGCGCTTTCTCCTCGGCACTTAGCGAAGCGACGGCATTCGAAGCACCGCGCAGCTTGAAGCTGCCGGTGGTCTGGCGGTGCTCGAGCTTGAGGTGAACCGGCACACCCAGTTGTTCGGAGAGACCCGGCGAACGCACGGTCGCCGTGCGCTCGACCTTGCCGGCAATGCGCTCACGCGCGGCACGGATATCTGCAAGAGTGACTGTCGCCATGGTCGTCAATCGCGGGGCAAGGGCAGCGTCATCAGACGGCCGAATTCGGGTTGGACTGTCTCATCACCGCAAAGGCGCAGGCAATTCCAGGCACTTGCCTGGTTGCTGGTCACCACTGGGCGGCCGATCGCCTGTTCCATGCCGGTGACCGCGAGCGCACCGCGCAGCGCCGTGCAGGAGACGAACAGTGCGTCCGCCTGCGCGTGCGTTGCTTCGCGCGCGAGCTCGACAAGCGCTGCCGGTGCGATGCGCGCCATCTCACGATCGTCCTCGAAACCGAGACAGGTGAAGCTGGCGATCTCGAAGCCACGGGCGGCGAAATAAGCCGCCATGGGCCTGGAGGTTTCGACCGTGTAGGGCGTAAGAATACTGATCCGGCGCGCGCCGAACGCGTGCAGCCCGCGCACGCCAGCCATCGGCGGCGTGACGATGGGAACGCCGGGCTTGGCGGCCTGGATCGCCACGTCGATCTCGGCATCACCGATCACCACCGAGGCCGAGGTGCAGGAATAGCAGATGGCGTCGAGCGGCTCGTCGGGCAGGATCAATGCCGCGCCCGCCGTCAGCGCCGGCTGCATCTTGCGCAGGTTCTCCGGCGTTGTCGGATTGGCGTAGGGAATGCGCGCGACATAGACTCCGATGCGCTCGCTCGCCACCATGCGGCGAAAATCCGGCTCACTGGTGTGATCCGTGGCCAGGATGATGAGACCGACGCGGCGCGCCATCGGGCGGTCTTCAAGCGTCGGCCGGTTGGGCGCGACCTTGATCTCGGGCAAGGGCTTCATCAATTATCTCTCGATCTTGCCGTAGCGACGTTCCAGCCAGCGCAGCAGGATAACCGAGCAAAGACTGATGGCGAGGAAGAAAGCGCCAACCAGCGTGATCGGCTCGATATAGCGATAGTAGGTGTTGGCGACGCTTTTCGCCTGGTTCATCAGTTCCAGCACGGTGATCGCCGACAGGAGCGGCGTTTCCTTGAACATGGCGATGAAATAGTTGGCCAGTGCCGGGATCATCGGCGGGATGGCCTGCGGAATGATGATATGGCTCCAGGTCTGCCTGCCGCTGAGATTGCACGCCTTGGCGGCCTCCCACTGGCCACGCGGTACATTGTCGATGCCGGCGCGGTAGACCTCGGCCGTGTAGGTGCCGTAGTGCAGCCCGAGCCCGATGACACCGGCGACGAGCGGCGGCAGCAGGATGCCGATGTCAGGCAGCACGTAGAAGATGAAGTAGAGTTGCACGAGAAGCGGCGTGCCGCGGATGAATTCGGCCGCCCAACCGACGGTGCGGGACAATGCCTTGTTGGGCGAGCGGCGCGCCAGCGCGATGCCGAGCCCGACGATCGCCGCCAGCACCGAGCCGAGCAGCGTCGCAAGGATGGTGATCTTCACCCCCTGGATCAGCGTCGGCAGGATCTGCCGGACAAAATCCCAATCCCATTCCATCAGAAAACCCCGGCCATCAGCGAACCCCGGCCATCAGACGCGCACTCCGTCGAGACCGCGCGCCATGCGGCGCTCCAGCGAGCGCACGCCCCACGAAATGAGCAGCGCCAGGATGAAATAGATAATCAGGATGGTGGTGAAGGGCACCATTGTGTTGCCGGTCTGGGCGCGCACCACCTGCGCCTGGAAGGTCAGGTCGGCAAGCGAGATCAGCGAGACGACCGATGTGGCCTTGAGCAGTTCGATGGCGTTGTTGCCGAAGGTCGGCAGCATCACCAGAAACGCCTGGGGCAGGATAACGTGGCGCAAGCCTTGCCAGCGGCCGAGATTGAGTGCGATGCAGGCCTCAAGCTGTTCGCGGCCGATCGACTGTACGGCGCCGCGCACCACTTCGGCGGCATAGGCGCCGACATTCAGGCCGAGCGCCAGCACGCCCGCCTGCAGCGGGGTCAGTTCAAAGCCCACCAGCGGCAGCACGAAATAAGCGAAGAACAACTGCACGAAGATCGAGGTGCCGCGAAAGAATTCGATATAGGCGGTGGCCAGCGCGCGCAGCGCAAAGAAGCGTGACAGCCGCCCAAGGCCGGCAAGAAAGGCCATGACCAGGGCAAGCACCGACCCCATCAGCGTCAGCTCGATGGTGACAAGCGCTCCCTGCAATATCAGGCCGAAATAGCCGGACCACTGGGTCATTAGGGTTCCAACGTTAGCGGTTAGCCTCCTTCTCCCCGTTTCACGGGGAGAAGATGCCGGCAGGCAGATGAGGGGCAGCGCGAACTTACGAAGGCATGGCGCCGCCCCTCATCCGTCACTTCGTGACACCTTCTCCCCGTGGACGGGGAGAAGGAAAAAGTGCGTCCTACTTCGCCGCGCAGAGCTTGTCGCGTGTCGTCGACATCGCGGCCCCGGCCGAGAAGCCATAGGGCTCGATGATCTTGGCGAATTCGCCCGACTTCTTCATCTTGGCGAGCTCGACGTCGAAGGCATCGCGCAGCGCCTCGTCACCCTTCTTGAAGGCGGCGCCATCGCAATAGACCGGAGCACCCTGCACCGGCGCGATGACTTCGAGGCTAGGATCGTTGGCTTTCTTCATCAGGTCGTTGATCGACAGAACCGGCAGCGAATAAGCGTCGATGCGGCCGTCCTGCACCATCTTCAGGCCGCTCTGGCCATCCGGGACGACAATGACGCGTTCGCGCGGCACACCAGCGTTGAGCGCCAGCTTCTCTTCGGTGCCGCCACCGGGAGCGCCGATCGTTGCGGACGTGTCCTTGGCGACGTCTTCGTAGCTCTTGAAGCCTTTCGGATTGCCTTTCTTCACCAGCATCGCTTCGGCGTCGCACAGCACCGGCTCGGAATAGGCGACCGCGGCGCAGCGCTCCGGCTTCATGAACAGACCAGCGGTGACGACATCGAAGCGGCCGGCCTGCAGGCCGGGGATCATGGCGCCATATTCCGAGATCGAGGCGACGATGTCGCCAACGCCGAGACGCTTGAAGATCTCGCGCGCCACGTCGGGCGCGGCACCCGAAACCTTGCCATCGGCGGCGACGGCCGTATAGGGCGGCTCATTGGCGATGGCGACACGGGCGAAGCCCTGCGACTTGAGCTGCTCGAGCTTGCTGTCGTCGGCTGAACCCGCGGTCGAGGCCGCCAGCACCGCGGTCAGCGCAAGGCCGGCGACGCCGGCCAGAATGCCAAGTTTATTCATTGTTCCCAACTCCTTGTTTCGTTTTCTTGGTTTGGCTGCGGCAGCAGCGCCGCCGGTTTCTGATTGATTTCGGGACGGCTTCACAGTCCCGGGCATAACGGTCAGACGCGATGTCCGGCCGCGATGATCTTCTTCAGGAAGCCTTGCGTGCGCTCCTGTTTGGGATGGCGGAAAATCTCATCGGGCTTGCCCTCCTCGACTATTCTGCCGCGATCGAAGAACAGCACCCGGTCGGCGAAATCGTGGGCGAAACCCATTTCGTGCGTAACCAGAAGCATCGTCATGTCGGTCTCGGCGCAGAGCCGCCACAGGACGTTGAGCACCTCCTCGACCAGTTCCGGATCAAGCGCCGACGTCACTTCGTCGAACAGCATGATCTTCGGCTGCAAAGCGAGTGCGCGGGCGATCGCCACACGCTGCTTTTGGCCGCCGGACAGTTGTGCCGGCATGGCCTTGGCCTTGTCGGCCATGCCGACCATATCGAGCAGTTCCATCGCCCGCTTCTCGGCGGCGGCGCGCGGAGTGCCCTTGGTCAGCATCGGCGCCAGCGTCACATTGTCGATGACGCTCTTGTGCGGAAACAGGTTGAAGAGCTGGAAGACCATGCCGATCTTCTGGCGCATCCGGGTCAGATGTCGTTCGTCGGCGGGCAGCAGCTGACCGTTGCGTTCCATGTGGTAGAGTTGTTCGCCCTCGATCTGGATGTGGCCGCCGTCGATGCGTTCCAGGGTCATCAGGATGCGCAGGATCGTCGTCTTGCCCGAGCCGGAAGGCCCGATCAGCGCCAGCTTCTCGCGCGGCATGACCTGCATCGACAGGCCGTCCAGCACCTTGAAGGTGCCGAAGCTCTTCGAAATGGCATCGACCTTGATGATGGGTATGGATGCGGACAAATGAATTTCCCCGTGTTGGAGAAGCCTGTGCCCCTAACGATGCGGAACGCGCCAAATCATGTCAATCAGGAAAATAATATCATGACAATTATTCCGATTGCGCATGTTTTCCAGTCAGTCGAGGCTGATTTTTGTGCACGTCATCGTCCCAAAACGGCTCGCCTCTTTAGGCGACGTGCTCAGATTGCAAGCAGCAGATGCTCCGGATCGCCAAGCAACAGCTTGGTGACAACGCCGAGGCCGGCGCGCAGTTCCCCTTCCGTGGTCGAACCCAGTGAGATGCGCACCGCCGGATGCCACGGCGCATCCGAAATGCGGAAGGATGTACCCGGCGCAATCGCCACGCCTCGCAGCCGCGCCTGGGCGACAAAGCTTTCCTCGGCCCGATCGGCCGGCAGTTCCAGCCAGATGTGCAGCCCGTCATGCCGGGCACGATATTCGACCCCGGCTAGCACCTCCGCCGCGATATCCAGCCGCCGCCGCAACGCCGCACGCTGCCAGCGGACGAGCTCAATCGCCGTCCCGTCGGTCACCCATTTGGTGGCGATCTCGGCCACCAGCGGCGTCGCCATCCAGTTCGACACCAGATGCCGGTTGGCAACGGCGGCGACATAGCGGTCGGGCGCAGCGAGATAGCCGATGCGCAGGCCGGGCACGGTGATCTTGGTGAAGGAGGTGACGTAAAGCGTGCGTTCCGGGGCGAAAGCGGCGACCGGCGGCGGCCGATCCTCGACCAGCGGACCCAGCACATCGTTCTCGATGATGGCGATGTCGTGCTTGCGGGCGACCGCAGCGATCTCTTCGCGCCGCCGCGCGTCCATCAGGGTCGCCGTCGGGTTGATCACCGAGGGCTGCACGAACACCGCGCGGATGTCGGAGAGCCGGCAGGCTTCGTCCAACGCTTCGGGAATCAGGCCATTGCCGTCGATGGGCAGGCCTTCGAGGTTGAAGCCGAGATAGCGCGCCAGCGGCACCAGCGTGTGGTGGCCGATCGCCTCGGTGGCAACCGTCGAGCCCGGCGGCGCAACGCTCATCAGCGCCACGGTCATGCCTGCGGTGGCGCCATTGGTCAGGCTGATGTTCTGCGGCGAGACATCGAGGCCGCATAGCTTCAGCCATTCGACCGCCACGGCCCGGTGACGTGGAAACACCATGTTGGGCCGGAACGACAGCGCCGAACTCGACGGCAGGTTCTCGGCCAGCCATCCCAGCGCCTGCTTCAGCCGCTCCAGATGCATCGGCTCGCAGACCGGCTTCAGGATCGAAAGGTCGATGACCTCGCCCAGGCGTTCGGGCAGATAGGGCGGCTCCGGCTCGCGGCGTTGCGTCTGGACGAAACTGCCACGGCCGATCTCGCCCGAGATCAGGCCGCGCCGGATCAATTCCTCATAGGCGCGGCTGACCGTCTGCACAGAGAGCTTGAGATCGTCGGCCAGCCGGCGATGCGTCGGCAGCCGGGAGCCATTGGCCAGGCGCCCGTCATGAATGGCGCGCGCGAACTGGTCGGCCAGCGACTGATAGGCCGGCCGCCGGATGAGCGCGGGATCGGGTTGCCACAATGTCATGACTTATTAGAGATCGAAATCAGTGCAATTGACAATCGAAATAATGCGCCGTCATGGTACTGGCGACGAAAAAGTGGGCCGTGATGACTGCTGCGAAACTCGACGCGATCGATCTCAAAATCCTCGACGCCATCCAGCGCGACGGCCGCATCACCAAGCTGGCGCTGGCCGAGCAGGTCGGCCTGTCGCCGACGCCATGCTGGATGCGGCTGCGCAAGCTGGAGAAGGCCGGCATCGTCTCGGGCTATCACGCCAGGATCGCCATGCGTGTCGTGGCGCCGGTCGCGACCGTGCTGATGGAGGTGACGCTGGCCAGCCATCGCCAAGCCGATTTCGATCGCTTCGAACGCGTCATCCGCGACATACCGGAGATCGTCGCCTGCTGGTCGGTGGGCGGCGGCGTCGACTATGTTGTGAAGGTGATGGCGCGTGACATCGACGCCTATCAGCGGCTGGTCGACGGCCTGCTGGAGCGCGAGATCGGCATCGACCGCTACTTCACCTACATCGTCACCAAGACGGTGAAGGAGGAAATCGTTCTCCCCGTGGCCGACCTGCTGCCGGCGTCGTCATAGGCCGGACAGATTGTCTGCCAAGGCGGCAGAATAGAGAGACTCTCTCTCCTTCAAGGCATGCAAACAGCCTCTCTGTCTCCCGCTGGCAGGTAGTCTTTCCGCATAGTCCGAACCGGGAGGCCTCGATCATGTCCGCGCATTTCGCCCGCTCGCATCGCCACGAAGCGCTTGATCGCCTGGCCGACCGCCGGCTGCTGCGCGAGCTCGCCTATGTCGAGGGGCACTGGACGGCGAGCGAAGCCGCTGAAAGCTTTGAAGTCACCGATCCGGCCACCGGCGCGACGGTCGCGTTTGTCGCCGCGCTTGATGCGCAGCAAACGACAAAGGCAATCGATGCCGCCGCGCGTGCCTTCCCCGCCTGGCGTTCGCTGCTGCCGCAGGAGCGGTCCAATATCTTGAGAAAATGGTTCGAGCTGATCATCGCCGCGAAAGACGATCTTGCCCTGCTGATGACGCTGGAACAGGGCAAGCCGCTGCGGGAGTCGATTGGTGAAATCGACTATGCCGCCTCCTTCGTCGAGTGGTACGCCGAGGAAGCCAAACGCCTCAACGCGGAAAGCGTCACCAGCCATCTGCCGAACGCGGAAATGATGGTGCGGCGCGAACCGCTTGGCGTCGTCGGTGTCGTCACGCCGTGGAATTTTCCATCGGCCATGCTGACCCGCAAGGCGGCGGCGGCACTGGCCGCCGGCTGCACAATCGTTGTGCATCCGTCCTCGGAGACGCCGCTGTCGGCGCTGGCGCTGGCCGAACTCGGCGAGCGCGCAGGCCTGCCTGCCGGCGTCTTCAACATCATCACCGGCAAGGCCGCGACGATTGTCGGCCGCATGTGCGAGGATCCACGCGTTCGCGCCATGAGCTTCACCGGTTCGACCGAAATCGGCAGGCTGATCGCCGCACAGAGTGCGCCGACGATGAAGCGGCTGGTGATGGAGCTTGGCGGCCACGCACCGCTGATCGTCTTTGCCGATGCCGATCTGGACAAGGCGGTAAGCATCGCCATCGACGCCAAATTCGCCACTTCGGGCCAGGACTGCCTGGCCGCCAACCGCATCTATGTCCAGCGCCAGATCCATGATCGCTTCTGCGCCGCCTTCGCCCGGCGCATCGAAACATTGCGGACCGGCAACGGCCTTATTCAGGAAACCGATATCGGGCCGCTGATGCATGAGCGCGCCGTCACCAAGGTCGAGGAACAGGTCGCCGATGCCATTGTCCGCGGCGCGCGCTGCCTCGCCGGCGGCAAGCGGCATCAGGCCGGGCCGCTGTTCTACCAGCCGACATTGCTGGCCGATGTGCCCGACGAGGCGCTGATCATGCGCGAGGAAACCTTCGGCCCGGTTGCCGGCGTCACGCCTTTCGACAGCGAGGACGAGGTGATCGCCCGCGCCAATGCCACCGAATACGGTCTCGTCGCCTATGTCGTGACCGAGAACGGCGGCCGCCAGCAGCGCATGGGCCGCGCGCTCGACTACGGCATGATTGCCGTCAACCGCGTCAAGATTACCGGCGCGCCGATCCCGTTCGGCGGCGTCAAGCAATCCGGTATCGGCCGCGAGGGCTCGCGCCACGGGCTCGAAGCTTTCACCGATCTGAAATATCTCTGCCTGGACGTCGCATAAGACGTGTCGATATTCAGGTGATGCCGGCCTGCAACTGGCCTGGCCTGAATCTCAACACATCTTAAGTCGCGTCCAGCCATCCCTTAAGGAGTCAAAAATGCTCGATCAGTCCAACGAACTCGCCGCCTGGGATCGCGATCACTTCTTCCATCCCTCGACGCATATGGGCACGCACGCGCGGGGTGAATCGCCGACGCGCATCATGGCCGGCGGCGAAGGGGTCACCGTCTGGGACAACAATGGCAGGAAGAGCATCGATGCCTTCGCCGGCCTCTATTGCGTCAATGTCGGCTATGGCCGGCAGAAGATCGCCGATGCCATCGCCACCCAGGCGAGGAATCTCGCCTATTACCACGCCTATGTCGGGCACGGCACCGAGGCCTCGATCACATTGGCCAAGATGATCATCGACCGCGCGCCCAAGGGCATGTCGAGGGTCTATTTCGGCCTCTCCGGTTCGGATGCCAACGAAACCAACATCAAGCTGATCTGGTACTACAACAATGTGCTCGGTCGGCCGGAGAAGAAGAAGATCATCTCGCGCTGGCGTGGCTATCACGGCTCGGGCGTGATGACCGGATCGCTGACCGGGCTTGATCTCTTCCACAACGCCTTCGACCTGCCGCGCGCGCCGATCCTGCACACCGAGGCGCCCTACTACTTCCGCCGCGCCGACCGCTCGATGAGCGAGGAGCAGTTCTCGCAACATTGCGCCGACAAGCTCGAGGAGATGATCCTGGCCGAAGGCCCCGAGACCGTCGCCGCCTTCATCGGCGAGCCGATCCTCGGCACCGGCGGGATCGTGCCGCCGCCCGCCGGTTATTGGGAAAAAATCCAGGCCGTGTTGAAAAAGTACGACGTGCTTCTGGTCGCGGATGAAGTGGTGACGGGCTTCGGCCGGCTGGGCACCATGTTCGGTTCCGACCATTACGGCATCAAGCCCGATCTGATCACCATCGCCAAGGGCCTGACCTCGGCCTATGCGCCGCTGTCTGGCGTCATCGTCGCCGACAAGATGTGGCAGGTGCTGGTGCAGGGTTCCGACAAGCTCGGCTCGCTCGGCCATGGCTGGACCTATTCGGCGCATCCGATCTGCGTAGCCGCCGGCGTCGCCAATCTCGAACTGATCGACGAGATGGACCTGGTGACGAATGCCCGCGAGACCGGCGCCTATTTCCGTGCCGAACTGGCGAAGGCCGTTGGCGGCCACAAAAATGTCGGCGACGTGCGCGGCGACGGCATGCTGGCGGCAGTCGAGTTCGTCGCCGACAAGGACGACCGGGTGTTCTTCGACGCCTCGCAGAAGATCGGTCCGCAGGTGGCGACTGCACTTGCCGCCAGCGGCGTCATCGGCCGAGCGATGCCACAGGGCGATATTCTCGGTTTTGCGCCGCCGCTCTGCCTGACCCGCGAAGAAGCCGACGTCGTCGTCTCCAAGACCGCCGATGCGGTGAACAGCGTTTTTTCCAATCTGTGAAATCGACCATGAATGCCATGACCAGAATCCTTCCCGCCACCATGGCCGCCGTGCTGCTCACCGGGCACGGCGGACCGGAAAAGCTCGTCTACCGCACCGATGTGAAAGTGCCCGCGCCCGCCCCCGGCGAAGTGCTGGTGAAAGTCAGCGCCTGCGGGATGAACAACACCGATGTCTGGGTGCGCCAGGGCGCCTATGGCACGGAAGAGGACGCCGCCGCCGTGTCGACCTGGCGGCGCCAGGGCAACACGCTGACCTTTCCGCGCGTCCAGGGCACCGACACGGTGGGCATCGTCGCTGCCGTCGGCGAAGGCGTCTCGCCGGATCGCATCGGCGAACGGGTGATGGTCGATTTTTCCATCTACAACCGCGACGACGATTCACTGGCCGACATCGACTATATGGGCCACGGCCGCGATGGCGGTTACGCCGAATACCAGACCGTGCCGGCCGAAAATGCGCATGTCGTCGATACGGAGATGAGCGATGTCGAACTCGCCACCTTCTGCTGCGCCTACCTTACCGGCGAACAGATGCTGGAACGCGCCGGCCTGAAAGCCGGCGAGCGCGTGCTGGTCACGGGCGCCTCGGGCGGCGTCGGCTCCGGCATCGTGCAGTTGGCACGGGCGCGCGGCGCCATCCCCTATGCCGTCGTCGGCAAAGGCAAGGAGCAGGCGGTGCGCGACATCGGCGCCGAGGCCGTCATCACCCGTGGCGTCGCCAACCTGCCGCAAGCCGTGGCCGAGGCGACCGGCGGCAAGCCGATCGACGTGGTCGCCGACCTCGTCGGCGGCGCGATCTTCAACGACCTGCTGCGCATCCTGAGGCCCGAGGGCCGCTATACCACCGCAGGCGCGATCGCCGGTCCGGTCGTGCAGCTCGATCTCAGGACCATGTACCTCAAGCAGCTGCAACTGCACGGCTCGAGCCAGGGCACGCGCGCCGATTTTCGCCGCATCGTCGGATATATCGAGGCGAAAAGAATCCGGCCGCTGGTCGGCGGCGTCTACAGGCTGTCCGATTTCCATCGCGCGCAGGCCGATTTCATCGCCAAGGATTTCGTCGGCAAGCTGGTGGTGGTGCCCGACGCGGTCGCGGAGCGATCGACGTAGTTCCGGAAATCCGGGTATCCTCGCTTCTGCCGTCCTCCCACCGCTGCCATAACGGGAATGGCTTGCAGTCCAGCCTGCAAGCCGTCACAAACAGTGACGCCCGCCGCGCCGCTGGTCCGGGCCTCCGGTCACAGGATACAGGCGAGAATGACAGCCCGAATGATAGTGCTCGACGCCAAGCCGCTCGGCGTCGCGGATGTCGCCGAGATCGCACGCCGCAACGCCCGGCTCATGCTGGGCGAGGAGGCGATGCGCCGCATCCGGGCGAGCCGCGCCCTCATCGAGCATCTGACGCAGCTCGGCAAGCCGATGTACGGCGTCACCACGGGCCTGGGCGCCTGTGTCGACACACCGCTCGCGCAGGCCGACCTGATCGCGTTCCAGCACAGCGTGCCACTCAGCCACAGCATGGGCATCGGGCCCGCCCTGCCGACCGAGGCGGTGCGGGCGATGATGACCGCGCGCATCTCAGGCATGGCGGCCGGCGGCACCGGCACCTCCGAGCGCGTGGTGATGGGCCTTGTGGCGGCGCTTAACGCCGGCGTCCATCCGGTGATCCCCACCTGGGGATCGATCGGGGCGGCGGACCTTGCCCATCTCGGCCATATGGCAAGGGCGCTGGGCGGCGACGGCGAAGCGGAGTTCCGGGGCAGGATCATGCCGTCCGCCGAGGCACTCGCGCTGGCCGGGCTCGAACCGCTCGACCTGCGCGAGAAGGACGGCCACGCCATCATCGTCGCCAACAGCCTGTCGACCGGGACGGCCTGCCTGTGCCTCGAGGATGTCGGGCATCTCATCGACTGGGCGCTGGCAGCGGTCGCCCTCAACTATGAGGCGTTCCGTTCTTCCCTCACCGCGATCGACGAGCATGCGCTGGCCGCGCGGCCGGCCTTCGGCCAGCGCGAGATCGGTGCCCGGCTGCGCAAGGAACTGGCGGGAAGCGGCCTGTGGAAGGACAAGGCGGCACGGCGCCTCCAGGATCCGCTCAGCTATCGCTGCGTGCCCCAGGTCTGGGGTGGCCTGCTCCACGCATTCGAGCAGGCGCGGCTGGCGACCGAGATCGAACTGACCCACTCAGGCGACAATCCGGTGATCCTGGCCGAGTGCGAGCGGGTGATCTCGAACGGCAATTTCGATCTCACGGCGATGACGCTGGCCTGGGAACAGCTTGGCCAGGCGCTGGCGCATTGCGCGGTCGGCATCGCCAACCGCGGCACGAAGCTGATGTCGCCGATAACTGCCGAACTGCCGCGCTTCCTGTCGGCCAGGGGCGGCAGCCGCCAGGGCTATGCCGAACTGCAGAAGCCGCTGGCCGCGCTGGAAGCCGAAATCCGCCATCTGGCCAACCCGATGTCGCTCAGCCCGCTTGCCGTTTCTGACGGCATCNGGCATCGAAGACCAGTCGTCGATGGCGCCGCGGGTGGTGGCCAAGACCGCCGAGATCGTCGAGCGCATGCGCTATCTGGTTGCGATGGAGCTGATCTTCGCGGCGACG
Source organism: Mesorhizobium sp. LNHC232B00 (assembly GCF_000502435.1). Lineage (NCBI taxonomy): Bacteria > Pseudomonadati > Pseudomonadota > Alphaproteobacteria > Hyphomicrobiales > Phyllobacteriaceae > Mesorhizobium > Mesorhizobium sp. LNHC232B00. The sequence goes on along the minus strand of NZ_AYWP01000004.1, from coordinate 58,553 downwards.
GGCGTGGAGTTGCGCGGCGTCGTCGACAGCATGGGCGAAGGGCCGCAGCGGACCTTTGCCGCGGTGCGCGCGCTCGTCAGCCCGCTCGATGACGACCGCGAGATGAGCGCCGACATGACCCGGGTCGCGCGCATGCTGGCTGGTCCCGGTACTGAGCCGGCGGTCGAGCCCGTCGTGGTTGTGAACGCGGCAGCGGCAGGTCGAGACTATTGGTACGGCCCGCGGAGGTTCAGTTTCTCGGCCAGCAGGCAGGAGCGGTCGATCAGCCGGACAAGCTCTTCGCCTTGTTCGGCCACGATCCCGCCGCGCTCGGCGAGCGGCGTCTCGGCCAGAGCCTTCCACAAGCGGCTTTGCCGATCACAGACATCCGCCAGCTCGGAGCATTCGCCAGAGGTCAGTTTCAAGATGTGATCCGCCGTCACCGGCCCGATGCCAGGAGGCGTCGTCGCTCCAAGGGAAAGATAGCCGGGTGGCACGGTGCCTTTTGCGTTGGTCACCGATTTGCGGCAGATGACGTCGAACAACTGGTCGACGGCCTGCTTGGCGCCAGCGACGCGCGAGGGATGATCCGTATCAGCCGCTGCATGCGGCAGAAGTTCAAGCTTGCCGGCGTGCTTCCCGACGAGATCGAGATAAGGCAGCATCGGGCCGGAGAGACTGCCGGTCGAGGCATCGCTGAACAGGTCGGCGTCGATGGCCGCATGGCGCACCCGGCCGGACGACAAGGCGTCATCGAGAGCCTGAACGTCGACAAGCTCGCCGCGATCATAATTGACCAGCACCGCGCCACTGTTCATGCGGCGCAAGACATCAGCGCCGACAAGGCCGGCATTGGCGTAGCGGCCGGTATGCGCGTCCTGCTTGCCCAAACCGACATGAACGCTGAGCACATCGGCGCCTTCAGCCGCATCGCCGAGGTCTGGCGCGAAGGCAAAGCCCTCGGCTTCCACCCAGTCCCGGTGCCGCGGGCGTGCGTGGATCACCACGCGCATGCCGAAGGCGCGGGCGAGCTTGGCGACCTCGCGACCGATATTGCCGTAACCGATGATCGCGATCGTCTTGCCTTCGAGCTTCTCGGTTGGGAAATCGCGCAGTTCCCTGCCGGTGTCGAAGGCACCGCGCGCCACCCGCTCATGAAGCGTGTCGACCGGGAGGTCCGGCAGCACTTTCAAGATCGCCTTCATCACCATCTGCGCCGTGGCACGGCTGTTGATGCCAGGCGTGTTCATCAGCACCGCGGTGCCGCCCTCGCCGCTGCCGCCACCCCAGGAGCGCGAGCCCATATTGCCGGTGCCGGCACCGATCCGCACGCCGGCCAGCGGAAAGACGGTTTCCGCGGGAAGGAAAGTCGCGGCGGCGATGACGGCGTCATAGCCCCCGTCGCCGGCGGCTTCGATCAACTCTTCGCGGGTGCTGAGGTCCGGCTGGTAAAAAAAATGCACTCGGCCATGCTCAAGACCCGCTTTGTCGCCAAGCGCGGACAGATGGAAGCGGCCACCCTTGGCTTGGATGTGGGCGCGCACTGCGCTCTGGTCGGGCTTGCCGTCAGGGCCGAAGCGCAGGCCGACCAGATCGCAAATCAACACGGCGTAGGCGCGTTGCGGATCGATTGGGTTCGCGGCCTCTGTATTGGTGTTCGCTGTCACGTCGTTTCCCCATGCAAGGACGGAAAGGCCTGCCGGTACAGCGGCACGCTCTGAATCAGAACCTATCCGCCCGGAAGGGCGTCAGATCGATCGCTGGCGGCAAACCGGCGGCAAGTTGCGACACGATCTAGAGGCTGGGTCCCAGCTCGATCGGACTGCCGTCGCTGAACCGGGATTGGCGGAACCTGTGAAGACTATGTCCCGTCTCGTTTCCCTGGACGAGGTCGGACACGACGCGGCCCATTCCGGGTCCGATGCCGAAGCCGTGGCCGCTCATCCCTGTGGCGATAACGAGACCCGGAATTTCGGCGGCGCGATCAACGATGGGCACGACGTCCGGCATCGCATCGATCATGCCCGCCCAGCTCGCCTTGAGCGGCACTGTCTTGAACTGCGGGAAAAGTGCAGTGAATTCGCGGTCGATATTGCGTAGCGCGGAGGCTTTGGGGGCGGGATCCAGGATACGCATCCGTTCGAACGGGCTTTCCTCGTCCGCGTTCCATTTGCGCGGGGTCGACCAGCTGTCCGGATAGCCTCGCGGCGCCGCCGGCAGGTAGCGGATGCCAAGAGGATTGGCCATCAGGGCGGGAACATATTTGCGCGCGTGACGAAACGCGTCAGGCCCGACATAGAGTTGACTGGAGCCTCCCGATGCGAGCGTGTAGCCGCCATCCTGCCTGCGCCGGAATGCGATATGCTCATCGGCGACGGCACCCGAATGGATTTCAGGCATGGGTTGGGTCGCGGCGACCGTCGACCTGACGCTGAGCTGCGGGATGGAGACGCCATGTGCACCCAGGAAGAGCGACGTCCACGCACCACTCGCGACGACGACGTTCGAGGTGACGATACGACCCTGCTCGGTCCAGACACCGCTGATGCGTCCCGCCGAAATGTCGAGCATCCGCGCCGCACAATTCTCGATGATGGTGACGCCCTGCCGGGCGGCCAGGCGAGCAAGTGCCGGCACCGCTACCCAGGGCTCGGCGCGCATGTCCGATGGGGTGATCATCGCGCCCTTGAAGGGACGCGACATAGAAGGGATCAGCCTGGCCGTCTCGCCCTGGTCAAGCAGACGCGTGTCGACGCCATGCATCTGGGCGATCTTCAGGAACTTGGCGAAACCGGCCATCTCCTTGTCGGTTCGCGCGAGATAGGTAACGCCCGTTTGCTTCAACCCGATGTCTTCGCCGCAGTCTTCGGCCAGTTGACGCCAGAGCCGTTGCGCTTCGATCACGATCGGCAGTTCATCGGCATCTCGACCCTGCTGCCGGATCCAGCCCCAGTTCCGCGACGATTGCTCGCCGGCAATGCGCCCCTTTTCCAGCAATGTCACCGAAATGTTCCGTCGCGCCAGGAACAAAGCCGTCGTCACGCCGATGATGCCGCCTCCAATGATCACAACCTCCGCATCCTTCGGCAACGGCGCCTGAAACTGGATCGGCATGGCTTCGGTGAAAGGAAAACGTGTCAAAGAATACGATCCTCCTGGTATTCCACGGCGGTGGCTGGCCCTTGGCCGCCTTGGCCGCTTGCGTGGAATGTCGGCGATACCTGACCGAACTGATAGTCCGTCATGGCTGGGCCGGGCTGGAGAATCTGCGTGCCAATGCAATAAAGTTGTTGATGCAGATGGGACCCAATCGCCGCGCCGCTTCAGGCACAGTGCGATGCCGCCATTGGCCCCTTGAACGGTCAAGTCGGACACGCGTAACATCGCACCATCAGAACTGAGTCTGTTTCATTCGTCCGGGCTAATGTCCGGATTGGACTGGATATTTTCCTTGCTTACGGATGCAACCAGCAGCGCGGCGAAGCGCGGCAAGTCGTTTGCCCATGTGGCGGAAGCCTCCTGGGGCAAGGGCCTCAGCACGCTGCTGCGCATCGTGCGCATGACGCTGCGCCATCCCTGGCAAGTCGCCATCACCCTGGTCTCGACCTTCATCGCCGCGACGCTGCAGCTCTTCATCCCACGCCTCTTGGGACGCGCCATCGACCAGGCGCAAGGCGTGATGGCCGCGGGTGCCGGCGCGGCGGCGGAACAGGCGCTGTGGAACACGGCGCTGACGCTGCTCGTGGTCAGCATCCTGCGCGGTCTCTTCACCATGGCGCAGAACTACTATGGCGAGGCCGTCGGCCACCGGACCGGCTACGAATTGCGCCTGGCGTTCTACGAGAAGATCCAGCGCCTGAGCTTCTCCTTCCACGACAAGGTCCACACCGGCGATCTGATCACGCTCGGTCTGCTCGATCTCGACGGCGTGCGCATGTTCTTTTCCACCGGCATCCTGCGCGTGGTGCTGCTCAGTGTGCTGATCGGCGTCGGCGCCTATCTCCTGATCAGCACCGATCTCGTGCTCGGGCTGCTCAGCCTGAGCTTCGTGCCGTTCGTCGCCTGGCGCTCATCGGTGACGCAACTGGCGCTGCGCAGCACCTGGCTGACGCTGCAGGAGCGTCTGTCGGTGCTGAGCCGGGTGATGGACGAGAATCTCGGCGGCATCCGTGTCGTGCGTGCCTTCGCGGCGCAGCGGCACGAGCTCAAAAAATTCGACCGTGCCAAGCAGGATGCGCTGGACCTCGCCAATAAGCGCGTCGACATCCGCGTCAGCAACACCAGCGCCATGAACTTTTCCTTCCTGGCCGCCATGGGCCTGGTGCTCTGGTTCGGCGGCCAGAAAGTGATCGCAGGCCAGATCAGCGTCGGCACACTGGCCCAGTTCCTCACCTTCATGACCATTTTGCAGATGCCGGTGCGCCAGCTCGGCCTGATGGTCAACTCGTTCGCGCGCGCCTCGACCTGCGGCACGCGGCTGTTCGAACTGCTCGATGCCGAACTCGATATCAAGGATGCGCCCGACGCGAAGGAGCTCATCGTCACCGAGGGCGTGCTGCGCTTCGATGATGTCGGCTTCCGTTACGCGGCCTCAGGCGGCCGGCCGACACTGTCGGGTATTTCGTTCGAAGCCAGGTCCGGCGAAACCATCGGCATTGTCGGCCCGCCGGGTAGCGGCAAGTCGACCATCGCGCATCTGATCCCGCGCTTCTACGACGTCACATCGGGCGCGATCACCATCGACGGCCAGGACATCCGCAAGGTCACGCTGCAATCATTGCGCAAGGCGGTCGGCGTCGTGCAGCAGGACGCGTTCCTGTTCACCACCTCGATCGAGAACAACATCGCCTATGGCAATCCGTGGGCGCGCGAGACCCGCATCGGGCAGGCAGCCGAATATGCCCAGTTGCACAACTACATCATCGGGCTCCCCGCCGGCTACACCACGGTCGTCGGCGAACGCGGCGCATCGCTTTCCGGCGGCCAACGGCAGCGCCTGACCATCGCGCGCAGCCTTATGCTGCGGCCATCGGTGCTGGTCTTCGATGATTCGACCGCAGCCATCGACGCTGGCACCGAGCAGCGGATACGGGCGGCGATGAAGCGCTTCGCCAGGGATCGAGTGACGCTGATCATCTCGCATCGGCTGAGTTCGCTGATGCATGCCGACCAGATCCTGTTCGTCGAAGGGGGCCGGATCGTCGAGCGCGGCACGCATGAGGAGCTGCTGGCGCAAGGTGGACGCTATCGTGCGCTTTACGACCTGCAATTGCGGCCCGACGAGGACCGACCCGTGGCGAGAGCAATTCCAGGAAAAGTGGAAACCGGTTTTCCCGGGAAAAGCGCGTAGCGCTTTCCCTTGGGAATTGCGTCAAAACTAAAGAGATAGAGCCGCGTGATGTCGAAACACATCGACGATGAGAAGGAAGACACCAGCGGGCGGCCGACCAAGGCCGTCGTCGGATCGCATCGCGACGAGGAAGAGGTTTTCGGCAAGGCTTACGATCCGCGCATCATCAGGCGTATCTGGAGCTTCGTCAGGCCGTATCGGGGCCGGATTTTCATCTCGGTCGCCGCTGTGCTGGTGTTCACGCTGACGCAGCTCGCAATCCCGCTGGTTATCCGCTACGCCATCGACCACGGCATGGCAGCGGGCAAGCTCGACCGCTCGGTGATGATCTCGGCGACAGGCGTCTTCGCGGTGATCATCCTCATCAACTATGCCGCCAGCCATGTGCAGGAAAGCGTCGTCGGCAAGGTGGCCGAGAACGTGCTGTCCGATTTGCGTCGCGCCATGTTCAGCCACCTGCAGCGGGTCTCGCTGAGCTTCATGGACAAGACCGAGGTCGGCCGCCTGATGTCGCGCCTGCAGGGCGACGTCAATTCGATGCAGGAATTCCTCGAGACGTCCGTGATGTCGGTGGGCGACATCGTGCTCTTGTTCGGTATCGTCTGCGTGCTTTTGTGGCTCGACTTCCGGCTCGGGCTCTTGACGCTGTCGACCATGCCGGTGCTGTTCATCGTGCGCCTGTTCTGGCTGCCGCGCGCGAAGGTCGCCTTCATGGCGGCGCACGAGACCAACTCGATCGCCAACGGGGCGCTCGCCGAAGGCATCCATGGCGTGCGCACCGTGCAGAGCCTCGAGCGCCAGCATGTCAATTTCGACCTCTACGACGAGAAGGTGCTGGCCAATCTCAATGCCCATCTGCGGTCGGCCAAATACGCGCAGGTGATGGTGCCGATCGTCGATACGCTGACCGGCATCGCCATGGCGACGGTCATCGTCGTCGGCGGTTCGATGGTGTTGTCGCACAGCCTCGACGTCGGCGTCATGGTGGCGTTCCTGTTCTACATCCAGCGTTTCTTCGACCCGATCCGCTCGCTCACCATGCAGTACAGCGTCATGCAGCGCGCCATGGCTTCGGGCCAGCGCATCTCCGAAGTGCTCGACGTACCGGTGGATGTCAGCGACAAGGAAAATGCCGTGACGCTGTCGCGCGACATGGACGGTTCGGTCGAGTTCAGGAACGTCACCTTCGGCTACCGGCCTAACCAGCCGGTGCTGAAGAACATCTCGTTCCGCGTCAATCCGGGCGAGACCGTCGCCCTTGTCGGGCCGACCGGATCGGGCAAGTCGAGTTCCATGGCGCTGGTGCACCGTTTCTACGATGTCTGGTCCGGCGAGGTCCTCGTCGGCGGGCACGACGTGCGCGACCTGACGCAGGACTCGCTCGGCGACCAGGTGGCCATGGTGCTGCAGGAGCCGTTCTTGTTTTCCGGCACCGTGCTGGAGAACATCCGCTATCACAAGACCAGCGCCACCCGCGAGGAAGTGGTGCGCGCGGCACAAGCCGTCGGCGCGCACGACTTCATCGAGCACCTGCCCAATGGCTACGACACCGAACTCGAGCAGCGCGGCGGCAATCTCTCGCTCGGCCAGCGCCAGCTGATCAGTTTTGCACGCGCACTGGTGGCCGACGCCAAGATCCTGGTGCTCGATGAGGCCACGGCCAGCATCGATTCCTACACCGAGATGCTGATCCAGAAGGCGCTGATCAAGCTGCTGGAAGGCCGCACCGGGCTGGTGATTGCCCATCGGCTCGCCACCATACGCGGCGCCGACCGCATCATTGTCCTGCAGAACGGCGAGATCGTCGAAAGCGGCAACCACGAACAGCTGATGCGGAAGAAAGGCCTCTACGCCCGCCTCTACAACATGAACTACGCTTCGTTCGACGACATTTCCGAGGAGGAAATGAGAATGGACGCGGCTGTCGGCAAAGCGACGTGAGGGTTGCGGCAGAACCGGACAGGAATGGAGAGCAGCGGGATGATCGCTGTCAGCGGTTGCCCAGGGACACAATGCATCCGGCGAATCCCTGTCCCGATTTTGTGAAGGAACGCATCGGGTGCGGAGGCCGTTTTCTGGTCATGCATGTCTCGCATGAACAGGAGGCATCCTCATGAAACGGCAGATGATGTTCACCGGTGTCATCATATTGGCGGCCGCGAGCGCGATTTCATTCAGTTCCATCGCCGATGCCGCGGTCAGGCACCATGCGGTCAGGCACCATTTTGTCCACACCACAACTCATCATGGTGACAGGTATCGGCACGCCGTTCACCACGAATATGTGGTGGTTGGCGACGGTTTGACTGGCGACAACTCGGCCGGCGTCAATGGCGGGATGGACAGCTACTACAATGGCTACGGCAGCTATCGTGGGTATGTCGGCGGCTTCTGCGGAACCATTGCATGGACGCTCGGCATATGCAGTCCCCATGGTCCTTGAGTCCTGACCGCTGAGCGGATCGGCAAAGTGTGAGCGCGCGGATGCTACGCCATTTCGGGACGTCTTGACGCCTCGCGGATCGCCTTGTGCACGCCGCGCTGCAAATCCATGAAAGCCGGAGTTTCCATCACCTCTTCCCGGCGCGGACGCTCGATGTCGACGTTGAAGGTCTGCATGATGCGTCCCGGGCCGATCCCCATGACGACGATGCGGTCCGACAGATAGACGGCCTCCTCGACGTCATGCGTGACGAAGAGCACGGTGAGCCGGTGCTCCTCCCATATCTGGGTCAGCAGTTCCTGCATCTGGTGCCGGGTCAAGGCGTCCAGCGCGCCAAAAGGCTCGTCCATCAAAAGCATCTTGGGCCGATAGGAAAGCGCGCGCGCAATGGCGACGCGCTGCTTCATGCCGCCCGAGAGCTCCGATGGATAGCGCTCGGCGCTGTCCGACAGCTTGACGAGATCGAGATGCTCGAGCGCGATCTCGCGGCAGGCCGCGCGATCGTAACCGGCGGCCTTGAGGGCAAACTCGATGTTCTGCCGCGCCGTCAGCCACGGAAGCAGCGTGTAGGACTGGAAGACGACGCCACGATCGAGACCCGGCTGCAGGATCGGTGCGCCATCGATGCTGAGATCACCGGCGTCGAAGTCCTGCAGTCCGGCCACGATCGACAGCAGTGTGCTCTTGCCGCAGCCCGATGTGCCGACGAGAGAAACGAATTCGTTGTCGGCAAGATCGAGGTTGATGTCGCGCAGCACCTCGGTGCGCCGCTCTCCCGTGCCGAAGCTCTTGTGGAGACCCGCGATGCGCAATTTGGGAGGGTTCATCGGCCGTTCCTCATTGCGAGTGGCCATCCTGCCTGAACAGCACCTTTTCCAGTGCCTTCATGACCTGGTCGGTGATGAGGCCGAGCACGCCGAGCAGCAGGATGTAGCCGATGATGGTGTTTGTCTGGAAATAGCGCTGCGACACGGTAATGCGATAGCCGAGGCCAGATGTCGCCGCGACGAGTTCGGCCAGCACCAGCCAGGTCCATGCCCAGCCCAGGCTGATGCGCAGCGTATCCCAGATGCCGGGCAAGGCACTGGGAACGACGATGCGCGTCAGGATCTTTCGGTCCGGCAGGCCGAGCGTGCGGCCGAGGCCGATGAAATCGGCCGGCACCCGCTTCACATTGTCCATGATCATCAGCACCTGCTGGAAGAAGGTGCCGATGAAGATGATCAGGAATTTCTGCGTGTCCCCGGTGCCCGCCCACAGGATGGAGAGGGGTACGAAAGCGACGACCGGCATGTAGCGGATGAAATCCACCAGCGGCTCGATGGCCGCTTCCCATGAGCGGAAACTGCCGATCAGCACGCCGATCGGTATGGACAGCGCCGAAGCGATGAGGAAACCAATGGAAATACGATACATCGAGGCCCTGAGATCCAGCCACAACGTACCCTCGGTCGCGAGCTTGGCGATCTGGGTCGCGACACTGCCCGGCGACGGCAGGAAGATGGGCTTTACCCATCCCAGGCCGGTCGCCGCCCACCAGGCGAGACCAAGCCCGACAAAGACGGCTACGGCGATCATCAGGAAACGCGACCTGGCGATCGGCACGCCGATCCCGGAGGATCGACGGCGCCTTGCCTGTTTCGTGACCGATTCCGGTGCGGAGCGAGCCGGGGCCGTTTTCGCGGAGGGTTGTGCGGACATCTGCGTCACCACCGCGATCCGGCCGTCGTCATTCCGCCGCCTTGACGAAGGACGGGTCGATCATCTGCTCCGGCGTCACATCGGCCTGCAGCAGCTTGGCGTTCTTGGCCGCCGCCTCGACATCGGCGAATGTCTTGGTGGTGAAGTCGCCGGTGAGCGCCGTCTTGTTTTCGGCGAGCGAATAGTAACGCACGCCATCAAAGGCGGTGTTGAGATCCTTGACGTCCGAACCGACGGCCTTGGCGATGATGGCGCGGCCACCAGGCGTGTCGGCCTTGTAGTCCTTCAGCGCCGCATCCCAGGTTTTGATCATGGCCAGTACCTGGCCGGGCCGTGACTTGATCACCTCGTCGCGCACCACCAGCACGTCGCTGATCAGGCCGGGATCCTCGCCTGCGGTGAACAGCAGCTTGACGTCCTTGTTCTGCGCCATGGCCACAGTGAGATACGGCTCGTAGGTGACCGCGACCGGTACCTGGCCCGCGATCAAGGCACCACCGGCATCGGCGGCAGGCATTGGAACCGGCTGGATATCGGCGACCGACATGCCGTTCCTGGAGAGCGCGTATTTGAGCAGGATGTCGCTCGTCGTGCCTTCCTCGAAAGCGACCTGCTTGCCTTTGAGGTCGGCGATGGAGGTGACGTCCTTGCCGGCGATGATGGCGTCGGCCGTCATGGAGACATCGAGCAGCAAAACGATCTTCACCGGCAGGCCGGCGGCAACCATCCCCATCGCCGTGTGGGTGGCGATGTTGGCGGCGTCGAGCTGGCCGCTGGCGAGCGCGGCATTGATGTCCTTGTCCTCGGCGAAGTTGACGATCTGAACGTCCGACAGCCCGTTTGCCTTGAACAGGCCCTTGGCGTCGGCGACATGCCACTGGCCATAGCCGAGCCAGGGCTCGATGCCGATCTTGAACGATCCGGCCTCAGGCGTCGTGGGAATGGCCGCATCGGCCGCGTGGGCTGCCGGGGCGGCAGCGATCCCGATGGCGGCGGCCATCACGAGCGCGCGAAATTGTCCTGCTAGCTTGTGCATCTGAGTTCCCCTTGATGATCAGACCGCTCTTTTACCAGGCGTCCGGTCTGGTGAGACTGCGGGGTCTGCTCTTGCGGCACTGTGCCTCGGCGTCTTGCCCGCCACTTCATGGTGAAGTGCGAGGATATTTCAGCGTTAGCGGAAGCGGATGTCAAGGCTAAAATACATACATGCATATACAAGTTGGAGTGACTCAAATTTTCGCCGTGGCCAGGCTTTCCGCCCGCATCCCCCGCAGCCATCACTCATGCTCTTTCAGGATCGATCCGGTCGAGGAAATCGCTCACCCGATCGGCTCCGGTGTCAGGCTCGCTGCCGACCATGACCGCGACCGAAAAGGCAATGAGGGAGGAGACCGGCGTGTGACTGCGCGCACCGGCCCGCAGGTTCATGACCAAGGTCGGCGACAGGAAGAGCCCTGAGCGCAGGACCGATCGCCAATCCGCCGGGAGCATGCCGCGCCGCTTGAGTTCCAGCAGCAATGGCCGCCACAGTGCGGTCGCCTTGACCTCCAGCAAGTCGCGGCGGATCGGGCTCAGATCCCAGTCCGTGTCGACATGGAGCAGGTTCCCGTCCAGCCGCGCCTGCGCGCGAAAAGCCTCGGTCGCGATGGCCGGATCGTAGAGCCAGAACGGATGGGCGAAGATGTTGTGGAACGTCGCCTTCACTTCCGCCAGCAGCGGCGGGATATGCGAGCCGGCAAAGGCGGGATCGAAGAAGGACAGTACCGCCCTCCCCGTTTTCTCGGTGTACCAGACATTGGCGTTGTGGGCGTCACCGTGCGCGACCACGCCGCCGGCATCGGCAAGCCGATCCGGCCGCAAGCGCGCGGCCGCGGCATCGAAAAGCTCACCGATGCCCTTGGTGTAAAGCTGGCCGTTGATGACGAACTTCAGCCGCGAAAACCGGTCCCAGTCGAGTTCCGCGCCGGGAAAGGCAAACGACTTGCCGACATAGAAATCGGCCAGCCGGCCGCCTGGGGATGCGCGTGTATCCGGGTCGATCAGCCGCTCATAAAACAGCCGGTGGATCGGCTCCGCAGACACTTCCGCGGCGGTCACGGGATGCAGCGTCTCGAGATAGACCTCGAGCAACCTAGCCGACAGCTCGCGCTCGGCAAGGACCGCCTGTCGCCTTTTCTCGGGATCATCTTCGGCATCCAGCGCGAACAGAACGTCCGAAAATCTCGGATCCGTGCGGCGGCGATAGACAAGGATCTGTTCGCCCGGCTGGGCCGACATATGGACGGGCTGGTCGACCGGGAGGCCGGCGCGCGACAGAATCTCGGCCCGGTAATACTCACCGGTCATGCCCTCCTCCCGTTCCTCCTGATGGAACTTGAAGAAGTAGGCCTCGCCGTCGCTATCGAAGAAACCGTTCAGAGAATTGAGGCTGTATTTGTCCACGTTTATGCGGACATTGCCGGGGCTCATCCCGAACAGATCGCCCAGCAATGCCGATAGCGCGTGCTGCGCCGCCACGACATCATGCTGCGCGAGAGTCCGGATTCGCGCCGTGCGGCTCTGTGGCTGTGTCATCTGCCGTCCCTTCCAGCCAGGCCCTCCACCAGAGGTAAAGCCACCTTCATCAATACATGTATATACATTTACAGCGAATCCTCCGCGGCTTGTGCTTTCTCGTTGACGTCAGTTGGTTCTGGAGGGGGAATAGCGGCTGCCGAGCGAATAGCGGCTGCCGACGTAGGTCAGCTTGCTGATCGTGGCGACGACCGCGCCCGTCCACGTGCGGCGGTGCAGGAGAAGGCAACAGCTGCCGACATCGATGCCCAGATGCCGCGCCGTCTCCTTGTCGGCCGGAATCGCGGAGATGATGTGCTCGACCTCGGTCACCGGGGTCTTCTGCATGAGGTAGTCGTAGGTCGCCGTCTTCGAAAAATCCTGCTTGTCGTAGTCGGGTATCAGGCTCGGATTGACGAAGCGCTCTTCCAGCTGCACCGGCAGGTCGTTCTCGAAATTGACGACCACCGAATGATAGATCGAGACCCGCTTTGAAAACTCAAACGACAGCGCGAGCTCCTTCGACGGCATGATCGTTTCGAGGACGAGAACCTCGGAGCGATGCCTGTTGCCACGCTCGACGATCTCCGCCGCGATGTTGTTGATCTCGATCAGCGTCGACTGCGGCCGAGGCGGCGCGATGAACGTGCCGACACCTTGCAATCGGATCAGGAATCCCGCCGCGGTCAATTCCCGCAAAGCCCGGTGAACCGTCATTCGCGACACACCAAGCGAAACCACCAACTCATTCTCGGACGGCAGTTTGCGATCCTTGCCCCACCGGCCCGTTCCGATGTTGGTCAGGATGTAGTCCTTCACCTTCTCGTAGAGCGGGCTCGCCGTATCGGGCAAATCGATCATGTCAAAGTCCTTTCCGGCACTTTATCGGAATTCACCGATGCTCGACAGGTTGCCGCATGCGGATGATTGTTTTCAAGCCGTCGCTCTTCCCCGCCAACAGCCGCTCATACGCAGCCGGAATGTCATCCAGGCCGATCTCGCGATCGATCAGGGCCAGCAGCGGTTCGCTGAGTTCACCCAGCATCCGCACGGCGTCGGGCAGTTCGTCGGCGAAGGCATGGCATCCCAGCAACGCAATCTCGCGTTCGACCAGAAGGTTGGGATCGATGTCGAGGCGACCATGGAAGATGCCGACCATCGCGACCGCGCTGCCGGAATCGAGCACGCCGAGCAATTGGTTGAACGCAGCGACACTACCGGTCGCCTCGACGGCCGCCAGCAGCGGGGCATTGGCGGTTGCCGCGGCAATGGCATCGCGGTCGAGATCGACAATCGTTGCACCGGTCACCTGCGCCACGCGGGCACAACGGGCCTGGTTGCGGTCGGCGACCAGCACCGTGCCGGCGAAGGTTCGTGCAAGCAGCAGCGCGGCAAGACCGCCGATCGGCCCGCAGCCGACGACAAGCACCGAGCCTGCCGTTTTCGGCAGACGCCGCACCGCATGCAGCGCCACCGCAAGCGGCTCGGCCATCGCGGCAACCCGCTCGTCAAGGTCGGCATCGATGACATGCAGCAGACGTGCGGGCAACACGGCCTCTTCGGCAAAGCCGCCGTCGCAGATTTCTCCAACGAAACCCAGCGACCCGCAGAGATGCCGCCTGCCGGCGCGGCATTGCGCGCAGTCCCCGCACCAGAATCGGGAATCGGCGACCACCCTGTCGCCGACGGAGACGGTATCGACGCCCTCGCCGATGGCGATCACCGTGCCGGTCAGCTCATGGCCGGCCGTCGATGGCGAGCGGCTTATCCACTGCCCGGTGCGGAAATTGTGCAAGTCCGAACCGCAGATGCCGGCGGCATCGACCCTGAGCTTCACCCAGCCCACATCCGGAATCCCTGGCGTGGCGATATCTTCGACGCGCAGATCACCGGGGCCATAAAGTCGTGCCGCCTTCATCGCGATCGCCTCCGTTCAGCCGGCGAGGTAGCGGTCGCGGATCTCCGAGACGGCGTTTTCATGCGAGCTGAAACCCTCGTAGCGGGCGAGCCTGCGGGCGTGTTGCGCCAGTTCCGGATAGGCGGCCGAGGTGACATAGCCAACCGACGAGCGCTTGACGAAATCCGTCACCGAGAGCGGCCCATAGGTTCGCGCCCAGCGGCTGGTCGGCAGCACGGCATTGGGGCCAAGGACGAAGTTGGCAAGGGTCACCGGCGTGTGCGGGCCCATGAGGATTTCGGCCGCCTCGGTGATGTGCCCGAGATGCGCGAACGGCTCCTTCGACAGTATCTCGAGATGTTCGGGCGCATAGTCGTTGATGAAACGGTAGCTGTCCTCCAGCGATGCGGTCAGCACGATGCCACCGCGCCTTCCGGTCAGCACCGCGCGTGAAAACTCGACGCGCTGTTCGGTCATCCGCGACCAATGTTCAGGAAGTGCCGCAAGTGCTACATCGGCCACCTTGCGGCTGTGGGTCACCAGATAGGCCGAGGAATCCGGCCCGTGCTCGGCTTCGATCAAAAGATCGAGCGCGGCAAGGCCGCCGTCGACGCTGTCGTCGGCAAAGATGATGGCTTCAGACGGGCCGGCAGGCAGGCCGGTGTTGATGATCGAGGACAGCACGCTCTTGGCCGCCACCACCCACGGGCTGCCGGGACCGACGATCTTGAGCGCCGGTTGCACAGTTTCGGTGCCGTAGGCGACGGCGGCAACCGCTTGCGCGCCGCCGCATTTGTAGACGGTGCTCACTCCGGCGAGACGAGCGGCGATCAAGGTCGCTGCATCCACCGAACCATCCGCTGTCGGCGGCGTCACGATCGCGATCTGCGGCACGCCGGCAATGACAGCCGGTACCGATGTCATCATCGTCACCGAGGGAAATGCACCCTTGCCGCGCGGCACGTAAAGCGCCGCGGAGGCGATCGGCGTGTACCGATCGCCGGCATAGGCGCCCGGCCGGACCTCCTTGAGCCACATCGTTTCCGGCTTCTGCTCCTCATGGAAGCGCCTGATGTTGTCGATGCCGAAGCCGATGCTTTCCACGACATCCTTTTCGACCTTGTCGAATGCCGCGTCGAACTCGGCTTCCGACACCTTCAGCCCGCCTTCGGCCACATTGGCCTTGTCGAGCTCCCTGGCGAAGCGGATCAGGGCGGCGTCGCCCTCGTCCTTGACGGCCTGGATGATCGGGCGGACCTTTTCGACGAAGACCGACAGATCGCCCTCGGCGCGTTTCAGAAGGGCGGCCCGCTGGGTGGCATCGAGCGATGACAGATCGTGGAAACTGACGTCGGACATGGAAATTTCCTTCTGTTGGAACGCAACGTGCCGGCCGGTCACATTGCGGAAGACTTTGATTTCGAACCTATGGCGGGCCGCCTCAGATCGATGCCAGGAAGCCGCCATCCACCGGAATGGATTGGCCGGTGATGTAGGCTGCAGCATCCGAGGCAAGGAACACGGCTACGCCGTGCAGGTCGCGCAGATCGCCGAAACGGTGCTGCGGGATCTTGGCCAACATCGACTGCCGCCACGCCTCGCTGCTGTAGAACACGTCCGTCATCGCCGTCCTGAAGTAGCCCGGGGCGATGGCATTCACCCTGATGCCCAGATCCGCCCACTCCGCTGCCAGCGCCCGCGTCATGCCGAGCAGGCCCGTCTTGGACGAGCCGTACGGGACCGCGGTCGGAATGCCGACTTCGGATGTCAGCGAGCATAGATTGATGATGGCGCCGGGCCGTCCGGCGTTGCGCATCTGCCGCGCCGCCGCTTGGGCGCAGAAGAAGGCGCCCTTGAGATTGGTATCGACGATCCGGTCCCACAGCGCCTCGTCGACATCGAGCGAGGGCCGCACTTCTTCCATCCCGGCATTGTTGACGAGGATGTCGAGACCGTCCAGCAGGCTAGCAGCCTCGGCAGTGGCCGCCCGGCAGCGGCCGACATCGGTGACGTCGAGGGCGACGGCATGCGCAACGCCGCCGGCCGCGCGGATGGCCGCAGTCGTCTCATCGAGGGAGGCCAGGCTGCGCGCCGTGACCGCGACGTCGGCGCCGGCAGCGCTCAACGCCTCGGCGATGCTGCGCCCGATACCGCGGCTGGCACCGGTGACAAGCGCTTTCCTGCCGGCGAGGTCGAAGAGAGAAGCATTGCGCATGTGATCCTCCTGGGCAGCTTCGGCGCCAAGTCCAAGACTAACCAGCCTTAGGTTCCATATACAAGCATATACAAACCATTTCGGCTAGGCTATTTGTGACGTCGTCCACCAGTGCACCCTGCAGGCGACCGGCTTGCCCCCGGGAGGATGCAGCGAAATCCGGTGTTTGAGAACCCGCCGATGACGACACATACGTGCGTGTCAGCATCGGCTCACCGTTGGAGGACGATCACTTCATGGCTGCGCTCTCGCAACTGTTGTGATTTCCCGAAAGCCATGCTGAATTGTCCCGCGCCCGGCTCGATTTCGCGGGCCTGCCGTTCCCTCATGGAATTTCTCGCGGGCGCAGTCACGCCACCAAGCCCATAAGAGCCCGCAACATGCCCGAGAGCAGCCCGCCCAGGAGCCTCTACCGCGAAACGGCAGGTGGCACCGGTAGTTATCCGACGCTTGCCGGCGCGCAGCGGGCAAGGATCGCCATTGTCGGCGGCGGCTTCACAGGCCTTTCGACCGCCTTGCATCTGGCGGAAGCCGGCGACGACGTTGCCGTGATCGAGGCTCAGCAGCCGGGTTGGGGCGCTTCGGGCAGAAATGGCGGCCAGGTCAATCCCGGCCTCAAATACGATCCCGACACGATCGAGGCGATGTTCGGCCCGGAACTGGGGCCGCGGATGGTCGATTTCTCCTATGGCGCGCCGGATTTCACCTTCGGCCTCATCAAACGCCTGTCGATCGCCTGCGAGGCGCGGCAGAACGGCACCATACGCGCGGCCATCCGGCCGAAGCCGGCAGCCGCCGTACGGGCCACGGCCGCGCAATGCGCGCGGCGAGGCATGCCGGTCGACATGCTGGACGCAAAGGCGATGGCGGCACGCACCGGAACCGACAGATATACATCCGGCATGTTCGACGCCCGCGGCGGTGATCTCCATCCGTTGAAATACAGCCTTGGTCTGGCAGCCGCAGCGCAGAGCGCCGGTGCGCGGATTTTTGGCGGCAGCGAAGTCCTCGCGCTGAACAGGCAAGCCGGGCGATGGGTTCTCAAAACCGCCAGCGGCACCGTCAGCGCGGAGAAGGTGCTTGTCGCGACCAACGGCTATACAGGCGCCCTGTGGCCGGGCCTGGAGCAGTCCCTGGTTACGGTGTTCAGCGCGATTGCGGCGACCGAACCGCTTCCGCCGCCGCTCGCGGCCGCGATCCTTCCGCAAAGGCCGGTGCTTTACGAAGCCGGCAACATCACCGTGTACTACCGCATCGATGCCGACGGGCGCCTTCTCATGGGCGGCCGGGGACCGATGAAGCCCATTGGCGATGCCTCCGCCATTCGCTATCTCACCGACTATGCGCTGCGGCTCTGGCCGGCGTTTGCCGGGGTGCGCTGGACACATGGCTGGAACGGCCGGGTCGCGATCACCAAGGACCATCTCCTGCACGTTCACGAGCCGGAGGACGGCATCCTGATCTGCCTTGGCTACAACGGCCGTGGCGTCGCCATGGCCTCGGCGATGGGCGCTGCCCTGGCGCGGCGCCTGCGCGGCGATGAGACGTCGCCGTTTCCCATGCCGATATCGCCGCTCAAGCCAATCCGGTTTCACCGCTTCTGGCCGCTCGGCGTGAAGGCGGCGATCCTTTCGGGGCGACTGAAGGACCGGTTCGGCCTCTGACGCGAAGAGTTCGCCCGGCCTAACGGCCCGGGACCGCGACCTGTCCCGGACTGCCGGCGTCTTTGGTCCGCGCCCTTTTCATTCGAACGCGAAGCCAGCCATTTTCGCTCGGTAGCGTTACCGCGTGGCCGACCAAATTATAGGCACACTTGCCGATTAACAAAAATCATAACAGGCGACCAAGATCATATGACCATCAACGATCTTGGTCCCGAGGTTGCCCCTCGGCATTGGCGAAAAGGAGAGCCAGATGCCCGTTCAGCAGAGAGTGACCCATCGTTCGAAACAATCTCGGGGATAATCTCTAGGACAATCTCTGGGCATGCCATCTCAGATGGTCTTCCATGAATGTCGAGATGAAGAAATACGAGTGATCGTAGCCGTCTTGCATGCGCAGGGTCAGCGCAATGCCGGCCTTCGCGCAGGCCGCTTCCAGGAGCCAGGGCCTCAGCCCGTCATTGAGAAATCCGTCCGACGTTCCCTGATCGACGAAAAACTCCGGGAAGCGGTGGCCATCCTCGATGAGCGAGGTGGCATCGTAGCCACGCCATGATGTCTCATCCGCGCCGAGATACTTTTCGAGGGCCGGCCGCGACCAGCCGGCGGTGCTCGGCTGCACGATCGGCGCGAAGGCCGAGCAGCTCTTGAAGCGCTCGGGATTCTTGAGCGCTATGGTCAGCGCGCCATGCCCGCCCATGGAGTGGCCAAAGATCGCCTGGCGTGCCATGTCGGCCGGAAATTCTCGCGCGATCAACGCCGGCAATTCCTCGGTTACATAGGAATACATGCGGTAGTTCGTGGCGTAGGGCGTTTGCGTCGCGTCGACGTAGAAGCCGGCGCCGCAGCCAAACTGCCAATTGTCCTTCTCGTCAGGGATGTCGGCGCCGCGAGGACTGGTGTCGGGACAGACGACGATCAGGCCAAGCTCGGCGGCCATCCGCCTGTATTCCCCCTTGTCCATCGCATTGGCATGCGTACAGGTGAGGCCGGAGATACCATACGACGGGGCAAGGCTTTTCACGGGCCTGGGGCGGCACGAAGGCGGCAAAAATCATGTCGCAGGCGCAGACCTCCGAAGCATGGGAATAGACGCCCTGCACACCGCCATGCGACGTCGCAACGGAGATGGTCTTCATCTGGTCCGACATGTATTTCTTCTCCACCATTGGAAAACGTCGTTACGGCCGCCTGTCTACGGCATCGGTCGGGATCACGGCAACCTTGATGGATTGGATCATGCTTTGGCACCATTCCGTTCCAAGGAACCGAAGCCTACATGCGGTGGCGGCGCATGCATGCCGCTCCCAAGCACCGAGACTGACGGATCGCGCGGCGTCCACAGGCTAGGTTGTCGACAAATTATCGCATGGTCCTCATGACAAACGGCTGGTCATCTCGAGCGCAGCAATTTCTGCGCGATGGACCAGGCCTGTTCGACATGATGCCGGGCGGCGGCCTCGGCCTTGTCGGGGTCGCGCGACTTGAGGCGTCCATGATCGCGGTCATTTCGGCTATCGCCGGTTCCCGGCGATTGCTCGAACTTATGGTCATCGAGCGCAGTTGATTGATGCGAACATTCAACCCCTGCACGATCTGCTAAGCCGCCTTGACGATGCGGAACCCCTCGACCTCCTTGACCACCGGCAAGCCCTTCCAGCGTTCGGAATCGTGAAGAATGATCAGCCGGTCAAGATTGCCGCCGATCTCGGTATTGATGCGGTCGATGGTCTTGAGCTGGTCCCACACGCTGCCGACAGCGTTGTTGAGCGGCTGATAGACGCCGTCGTGCTTGGCAAACCCGTTCTATGCCCGTATCGTCACCGCGGCCGAGGCGGCGGTCGCCGCCTGGGGCTACTCGCTTGTGCTGTTCAACAGCGATGAAAAGCCCGACATCGTAAGACGCATTCTTTCGCGCATTCGAACATTGGGGTGCGATGGGTCGGTGGTCGTTCCGGTGGGACCCGAAAGCCATTACCAGCGGCGGGATTTCGAGGGCATGCCGGTGGTCCTGCTCGGCCGTTCGATCGGCGACGCCGGTGTCGACACCGTCACCATCGACAATCTGTCGGCCGGCAAGCAGGCGACCAACTATCTCCTAGACCTTGGCCACCGCCATATCGGTTCGATCACCGGGCCCATGCAATTGACGACGGGCAGCGGTCGGCTGCAAGGCATGCTCGAAGCGATGGCGGCGCGCGGGCTTGCCCCGAAAACCGGGCATGTCCGTTCCGGCGAGTTCCGCGAAGACACCGCCTATTCGGTCGCGCGCGACCTGCTCGGACAGCCGGACCGGCCAACCGCCCTCTACGTTGCCAATGGCGTCATGGCGATCGGGGTCATGCGGGCCGTTGCCGATCTCGGGCTGCGCTGTCCCGAGGACGTTTCGATCGCCTCGACCGACACGGTGGCAGGAGCAGGCGGGCTGAAGCCGCGCCTTACCCGTACCGAGCATCCGGTTACCGACATGACCAATGAGGCACTGCGCATGCTGGTCGACCGCATCGAAGGCAAGGTCGCCCAACCTGCCCGCAACGTGGTTTTCCAGCCGGCGCTAGTGGTTGGAGAAAGCTGCTCGCCACTCAAGCTCCCAACGCATTGATCGGAGCCGGAACAATTCCGATGCGGGCAGTCAGCGGATTGTCGCCCGCCGATGACTGACACTGACGATCAGCCGAGAGACAGTTCCTTCGTCTGATGTCTCAGCACGAGGCCGACCGCGCCCAGCAATGCATCGTTCTGGGTGTGCTTGCCAACGATGATCCGCGTGCGCAGGGCCGGAGCGATATCGCGGGACTTGATGAGCGTGTGGCGTTCATAGGAGGCGATCAGCGGCGTCAACAGAATGTCGCCCGCCAAGGCCATGTGGCCCCCGATTATGATAAGCGGCGGATTGAGCACCGATCCGATCAAGCCGAGACCCCGGCCGGCGATCTCGGCGGTATCCTCGATCATGCGCAAGGCCCTGATGTCGCCCTGCTCGGCCATCGTGATGACATCGTCCATCGTGACTTGCCGCCGCACGATACGCGAAATCTGTTCGAGTGGCCGGGCAAAACTCGCATAGAGCTCCAGGCATCCACGATTGCCGCACCGGCAAAGATCGCCGCCGGGGTCGATGCTGATATGCCCGAATTCGCCGGCGCCACCGGCGATGCCCGTTACCAGCCGGCCATGCTGGACAATGGCGCCACCGACGCCCAGATCGATCTTGAACAGCACGAAATCATCCTGGCCGATGGCCGCACCCCACATCAGCTCCGCAATGGCCGAGCAGTTGCTTTCGTTGTCGGCGAAGATCGGCCGCTCCAGGACAGGCCCGAACACATCTCGTATGTTGACGCCGGCCCATGTTGGAACGATGCTTGCGCGCAGCACCACTCCATCGCGGCTGACAGGGCCGGAGACGGAAACCCCAACCCCCAGGAGCCCCGCCACCGGCAGACCGTTTTCCTCGTAAGATCGGGCAATTGCCGATTTGGCCATCTGGGCCGCCTGTTGCGGCTGGTAGTCCAGAGCCATGGGGATAGTTTGTTCGGCAATGACGGAATGTGAGACATCGGCAAGGATGAGCCGCATCTCCTGAAGACCCAGGTGAATCCCGACGCAGGTGCCCGCTGTCGGATTGAGCGTCAAGGCCGCGGCTGGCCTGCCGATACTCCTGATCCCATCGCGGCTGGCCGGAGCTTCGATCACCATACCCGACTTTCTCAAGCCATTGAGCGCGGTTGAGACAGTAGAGCGCGCCAGACCAGTGACGTGTGTGATCTGCGACGCGGAGAGTACGCCGCGCTCGCTCAAGCATCGCACGATCATGCTCTCCGGCGACGCGGACCGTCTGCCGATCAGCCAGGTCCTAAGCGAAGGTTTTGTCATGGATCAACATAAACATCGTTGACTGATAGCGCCAATATGTCATCTTGGAAAGAACTCGAGATTAACGCATCTCGCCGGCGGCGGCTTCAAACCGCGGCCATAAGCGGTCGATACGAACCGTGCAACACCATATGGGAGTGAAACGATGAAATCCGTCATGACCGCCCTCGCGGCCGCCACTGTGTGCACCTTTTTCGCGGGGGCAGCCTTAGCCGAGCCCAAGACGAACCTGCTACACCAATGGGCGACCGGATCGGACGCCCAGGCGATCGCCAAGCTCGGCGAGATGTTCACCGCCAAAGGCGGCAAATGGGAACAGACGTCGATCGCCGGTCACACGGCCAATACGCTGGCCAAGCTGCGTGCCGACGTGATCGCCGGCAATGCGCCGCCTGCCGTGCAGCTCAAAGGCCCGGAAATCGCCGAGTGGAACAAGACCGGCATGACCGCCGACCTCGACGAGCTGGCAGCCTCGGAAGGATGGGAGAAAGTGGTGGCGCCGGAATTGCTTCCGGTGATGAAGCCGACAGGCAAATGGGTCGCGGCTCCCATGAACATCCACCGCATCAACTGGCTCTGGGCCTCGCCGAAGGTCATGCAGGCGGCGGGCGTGGCGGAAATGCCCAAGACCTGGGCCGAGTTCAACGCGGCCTGCGACAAGATCGTCGCCTCAGGCAAGATCTGCATCTCGCATTCGACCGCCGACTGGACGGATTCGACGGTGTTCGAGGTCGTGCTCTATGGCCAGGACATCGACCTCTATCGCAAGGCCTTCGTCGAAGGCGATGTCGAATCCATGCGCAGCCCGGGGATGGTCAAGGCCTTCGAGCAGATGCGCCTGATGACGACCAAATACATGGATCCGGGCATGGTTGGCCGCGACTGGGATTCGATGTCGGCGCTCGTCGGCAAGGGCGACGCGGCGTTCCACATCATGGGCGACTGGACGATCGGCCTGCTGACCGCCGCAGGCTTCAAGGAAGGCACCGACTATGTCTGCGCCCAGGCACCGACCGATTGGGGCAAACCCGGCTTCATCCTCAACTCCGACTCGGTCGTGTTCTTCAAGCAGAAGGACCAGGATTACATCGACGGCCAGAAGCTGCTTGCCAGCCTGATCCTGTCGCCCGATTTCCAGACGGTCTTCAACCAGGCCAAAGGCTCGATCCCCGCGCGCCTGGATATCGATCTGTCGAAGGGCTTCAATCCGTGCCAGCAGCTCTCGCAGAAGGACCTGCAGGCTTCGATCAAGGACGGCACGCTGGTCCGCTCGATGGCGCACAACATGACCATCCCGCAGAAGATGCGCGGCGCGATCATGGACTCCATCACCGAGTTCGTGGCGACGCCCGACATGTCAGCCGAGGACGGCGCCAATGCGATGGCCGACGCGGCAGAAGCACAGAAGTAAGCGGGAACGGCCGGGCGCAATTTCTATCAGCACCCGGCCATCCTCCATCCCAGTCCCGCGCTCAAGATGTCAAATCACGACCTGATCCTATCGGTCCCGGCGCCCGCCCGCCCCTGGCGGCAGCGGCTGGGCTCGGCGATGCCCTTGCTGGTGCTCGGTCCCTCCCTCGTGGCGAGCTTCGTCTACGTCTTCGTGTTCACCGGCTGGACGCTCTACATCTCGCTCTCGAACTCCTCGCTGCTTCCGACCTACGGCTTCGTCGGCCTGGACAACTACGCGTCACTCTGGGCGAACCGGCGCTGGAACATCGCCTACAACAACCTCTTTTTCTTCAGCGGTTTCTACATCGTCGGCTCGATGGCCGTGGGGCTGCTGCTGGCGATCCTGATCGACCAGCGCGTGCGCGGCGAAGCGGCATGGCGCACGATCTTCCTCTATCCGCTGGCCGTCTCCTTCATCGTCACCGGCACGGTCTGGAGCTGGCTCTACAACCCGAGCGACGGTATCCAGGCGATGGTGCGCGGATTGGGTTGGACGAATTTCAGTTTCGCACTCGCCAGCGACCGACACTACGCGATCTACGCGGTGATCATCACCGGTGTCTGGCAGTCCTCGGGCTTTGCCATGGCGCTCTTCCTGGCTGGTCTGCGCTCGGTGGATTCGGATCTCGTCAAGGCCGCGCAGATCGACGGCGCTTCGACCTTCCGCATCTATCGCAAAGTGCTTCTGCCAACGATTGCGCCGATCTTCCTGGCGGTCGCCGTCATCCAGATCCAGTTCGCCATCAAGACCTTCGACCTCGTGGCTGCGCTGACGAAAGGCGGTCCGGGAATATCGACCACCTTCCCCGCCATCTACGTCTATGACCTGATGTTCCAACGGGGCCAGATCGGCGAAGGTGCGGCGGCGGCCATCATGATGCTTGCCGCTCTTGCCGTGGTGCTGGTGCCCTATTCGTTCTGGGTGGTCTGGCGCCGGCGCAAGGAAGCCGGCCATGGCTGACGCAGCGCTGGACCAGTCGCATGATCATCGCGCCGCCGCAGTCGCGACGCGCAGGCATTTCCTCACCCGCTTCGTCATCTATGGGCTGCTGGTTGTCTTCGCGGCGATCTACCTGGTCCCGTTGCTGGTCGTGGTGCTGAATTCATTCCGCGATCAGCAAGAGATCGCGCGCAACGGGCTGATCTCGCTGCCACGCAGCTTCCGCCTCGAAGCGTGGGGCCAGGCCTGGAGCACCTATTGCATCGGCGGCACCTGCGAAGGCATGCAGCGCAACTTCTACAATTCCCTGAAAATGACGATCCCGGCGACGATCATCTCGACGGCGGTCGGCGCGATGAACGGTTACATCTTGTCGAAATGGCGCTTCAAGGGTTCGGAAGCGCTGTTCACCTGCATGTTGCTTGGTGTCTTCATACCAGGCCAGATTTCGTTGATGCCCTGGGCGTTCATCCTCGGCAATCTGGGCCTCAGCAATTCGACCTACGGGCTCATCGTCATCCATGTCATCCAGGGCATTTCATTCACCACCCTGTTCTGCCGCAACTATTACGTCAGCATCCCCGACGATCTCATCAAGGCGGCGCGCATCGACGGCGCGGGCTTCTGGCGCATCTTCCGCAAGATCATCCTGCCGCTCTCCTCGCCGATCCTGATCGTCACGGTGATCTGGCAGTTCACCGGCATCTGGAACGAATATCTGTTCGGTGTCGTCTTCACCTCCGGACAGCAACAGCCGATCACGGCCGCGCTCGTCGCGCTGACGGCAAGCGGCACGAATGTACGCGCCTACGACGTCATGAGTGCCGCCGTGCTGATCGGCGCGCTGCCGCCGCTGCTGATCTATCTCTTCGGCGGCAAGTATTTCGTCCGCGGCCTGACCCAGGGTGCGATCAAATGAGGCGCGATCAAGCGAGCGGAGCCTGTCTCATGTCGCCGATCGCTCCGACCGGCAAGAAGGGCATCGCATGTCGACATTGACCATCCGATCCCTGCGCAAGAACTTCGGCGCGGTCGAGGTGCTGAAGGGCATCGATCTCGAGGCGCAGAACGGCGAGTTCATCGCGCTGGTCGGACCATCCGGATGCGGCAAGTCCACCCTGCTCGCGATGATCGCCGGGCTGGAAACCGTAACCTCCGGCGAGATCCGGATCGACGGCCGGCTGGTCAATTCGGTTGCGCCGAAGGACCGCGACATCGCCATGGTGTTCCAGTCCTACGCGCTTTACCCGACGATGACGGTGCGCGAGAACATCACCTTCGGCATGGAAAGCCGCCGCGTACCGAAGCCGCAGCAGGACGAGGCTGTCAAGCGGGTTGCAGCTTTCCTGCAGATCGAACCGCTGCTTGGGCGCAAGCCCGGACAGCTTTCGGGCGGCCAGCGCCAGCGTGTCGCGATGGGCCGGGCGCTGGTGCGTGATCCGAAACTGTTCCTGTTCGACGAGCCGCTCTCCAATCTCGACGCCAAGCTGCGCGTCGACATGCGTACCGAAATCAAGAAGCTGCATCACCGCGTCGGCAAGACGACGGTTTACGTCACACACGATCAGGTCGAGGCGATGACGCTCGCCTCGCGCATCGCCGTGATGCATCAGGGCGAAGTCCAGCAATTCGATGAGCCGGCCACGATCTACAACCGTCCGGCCAACATGTTCGTCGCGGGCTTCATGGGTTCGCCGGCGATGAACTTCCTGCCGGCCGAACTGAGCCAGGAAGGCGGTTGCCCCACTGTTGCCTTGCAGACCGCCGACGGCAAGCCGCCCAGCCTGCCGGTCGTCCAGACGCTTGCCGCCGGTACGCCGCGACAGCTGGTGCTCGGCATCCGCCCGGAGCACATCTACCGGTTCGATCCCGATCTTCAGCGTCGCAAGCCAGGCATCGCGCCAATCGATGCCGTGGTCGAACTGGTCGAGCCGACAGGTGCGGAGACCATGGCCGTTCTGCGCCTGGGCGGCAAGGAGATCACCGGTCGTTTCGACCCCGACAGCACGCCACGGATGGGTGAGACGGTGACGCTGGGTATCGACATGGCGCGTGCGTGCTTGTTCGACCCGACGACCCAACGCCTGATCTGACCAACGCCTGATCTGACCAACGCCTGATCTGAAATGAGCTCCGCATTGTCCTTTGCCACCTACCCGAGCCTCGCCGACCGTGTCGTGTTGATCACTGGCGGCGCGTCGGGCATCGGCGCCGACACGGTCCGCGCCTTCGCTGCCAATGGCGCGCGCGTCGCGTTTCTCGATCTGCAGCGGGAGGCCGGCGAGGATCTCGCGCGGGAACTCGCCGGCACGGCACAGCACGCACCACTATTCTTGCGCTGCGACGTGACCGATATTCCCGCTCTCCAGGCTGCGATCGGCACGGTGCGCGACCGCCTCGGATCTGTAGCGGTGCTGGTCAACAACGCCGCCGACGACAATCGCCACCCAGTCGCCGACGTGACGCAGGAGTACTGGGACCACGCCCAGGACGTGAACCTCAGGCACCATTTCTTTGCCGCGCAAGCCGTGCATCCGCACATGAAGGAGTTGGGCTTTGGTTCGATCGTCAATTTTTCCTCGATCGCCTGGCGTTTCGGCGCTGCGGAGATGGCGCCCTATGCGACGGCCAAGGCTGCGGTGGTCGGGTTGACGTTCGCGCTGGCGCGGGCGTTTGGCCCCGACAACATCCGCGTCAACGCCATCGAGCCGGGTGCCGTCATCACCGACCGGCAACGGCAGCTTTGGTTCAAGACGCAGGCATCGGTCGACCAGGTCGTGCAGCGGCAGATGATCCGCCGGGTTCTGCTCGGCGCAGAGGTCGCGCGCGCGGTGCTGTTCCTTGCCGCCGACGACAGCCGGATGATCACCAAACAGTCGATCACCGTGGATGCCGGCCTGCGATGACCGCAAAACCCGAACCAAAGGATCGCTCCATGCTCGAGGTCGGCCTGAACCCCTATGGCCTGACCTATCATCTCGGCCTTCAGGCCCGCGGCACGCCACGCGCCAACCCCGAGCCGGCAGGGCTGGAAGGTTTCATCGCGCTGGCGACCGAACTCGGCGCGCGGGTGCTGGAGATCTGGGTGCCATGGCTGGCGGAACTTTCCGACGACGCGGTGATCGCGCTGCGCGAAAGGCTCGCCGGCCTTGGGA
Organism: Mesorhizobium sp. LNHC232B00; assembly: GCF_000502435.1. Lineage (NCBI taxonomy): Bacteria > Pseudomonadati > Pseudomonadota > Alphaproteobacteria > Hyphomicrobiales > Phyllobacteriaceae > Mesorhizobium > Mesorhizobium sp. LNHC232B00. The sequence goes on along the minus strand of NZ_AYWP01000004.1, from coordinate 31,331 downwards.
TCGCACCGATCGTCAGCGGCGGCCTGCTGGTGGGCGAACCGCTCGACGCAGCATTTCGGGCCGCACGCCTGCTGAGGGCCAAGATCATCCGAACGGCGCTGACGCCGGTTCTCTGCGGCGACCGCAACGCTGCCGGCGAGAAATGGAGCGAGTTCGCTGGCATCATTCGAGACAGATTGAAGGAATGGGGTCCCCGCGCGATTGCCGAAGGCCATGTCCTTGCGATCGAAAACCACCAGGACTTCACCAGCGGGGAAATCGTCGATTTCTGCGCGCTCGGCGGCGAAGGCGTCGGGGTCACCTTCGACACCGGCAACACATTCCCGGTCGGCGAAGCGCCGCTCGATTTTGCGCGGCGGATCGCACCTTATGTCCGCCATGTCCACCTCAAGGATTACCGCGTGCAGTTCACGACCGAAGGCTACCGGCTGATCCGTTGCGCCATCGGCGATGGCGCGGTGCCGTTTGCCGAGTTGTTTGCAATTCTCGGCCAACACCACGATCGCATGACCGCCGTTCTCGAACCGGGGGCATTGGAGGCGCGGCATGTCCGCTTTCTAAGTGACGACTGGTGGCACGGCTATCCGCCGAAGACGGCACGGGAATTTGCCGCTTGCCTGCTGGCAGCGCAGCGCAATCGGCTACCCGACGATGCCGACTACCGTACCCCTTGGGAACGCGAAGACGACGGTTCCCTGGTTTCCTATGAGCTCGACATGATCCGGCGCAGCGCCGCCAACATGCGCAACCTGGTTTGATGAAAGTGGAGAATATCTGATGACGGCACGTGAACTCGATGGATTGACCGCCTTCGTAACCGGCTCCGGCCGTGGCCTCGGTCGCGTGATGGCCGAGCGTCTGGCGGTATTGGGCGCCAATGTCGCGATCCATGACATGGACGAAACGGCGCCGGCCAAATACGGCGAGTTCGCCAATCTCGGCGAGGTGGTCGAGCGATTGAAGCGGCATGGGACGAAGGTCACGTCGGTGACCGGCAACATTGGCGACCAGAAGGCGGTGGCCGAGATGAAGCGCAAGATCGAGGCCGACCTCGGCGACGTCCATGTGCTGGTCAATTGCGCCGGCGGCGACATCGGCGCCAAGGGCGGCAAGCCGAACCCGAACAACGCCCTCGACATCGAACTGGACGACATCCGCGTGCTCACCGAGAACAACCTGATCGGCACGATGCTGGTCTGCCAGGCCTTCGTGCCCCCCATGAAGCAGCGCGGCGGCGGCTCCGTCATCAACATCGCGTCGGCGGCGGCACATCTCGGCTGCTCGCCCGAAGTCGTCTACTCGACGTTGAAGGCGGCGGTCGTGCATTACACGCGCTGCCTCGCCAAGGAACTGATCGACGATGGCGTCCGCATCAATGCGGTCAGCCCCGGCGCCACCAAGACGGCACGGTTCCAGGCGACCCGTGTGGTCGATCCGGAGCGCATGGATTCGAGCAGGAAATCGCTGAACCGGTATGCGGAGCCGGAAGAGATCGCCGAGGCGGTGGCTTTTCTTGCCGGTCCGCGCGCGCGCTTCATCAACGGCCAGGTCATCCGCGTCGATGGCGGTTTCACTATCTTTCCAGGTTGAATGGGCTTCCAGGCTGAATGGCTTTCCAGGTTGAATCGGCTGCCGACTGACCTGGAACCCCGTCGAGCGCGCCCACCAAATGGTGGTGCTCAACGTCACCTGCGAGAGTCTGCTTCAGGTATGGACAGCCCTGCGAGAAGCGGAGCGTACGCGGCGAGCCTGCCGGATACGAACTCCGTGAAGAGCCGCACGCGCTTCGTCTTGCGTGTCTCACCCTGCGTGAGAAGCCAGAGCGTTCCGTACAGGTGCAGCTCGGTGCCCGGCACCCTCACCAGGAGGGGGTCGGCATCTCCGACGAAGCACGGCAGTGTCGTGATCCCGAGTCCTTGCCGTACAGCAACGATCTGCGCTGCGGCGTCCGTGGTCCTGAATGGAACCCCCGTCGTGCGAAGCTCACCCTCGCTGGCCCAATCCGGAATTCCATGAATGCTTATGACGATCCACCGGATGGGATCAGAGGCGCCCGCACGCCATGCGGCTAGTCGATCGCGAGACATATAGACGGTCCCGAACAGCTCCGGGCCCTTCAGGCCGTGAAGATTGAGCGGCAGGGTTTTTCGGTCGTAGACGACGCGGATCGCCACGTCGGCCTCTCGGTTGGTCAGATTTGCCAGCTCGCCGGACGACAAGACGTCCATCTCGATGTCCGGATGCAGACGCGCGAACTCGGCGAAATCCGGCATGAGCAGGTGTGTCGCGAGGGTCGGAGCCAACGTCACCCGCAGGAGCCCGCGCACGCTCTGGTCGCGCCCGAAGACGCGTGTCTCCAACTGGTGCGACGACGCTTCCATCTGGTTCGCGAGCTCGAGCACCTCCTCGCCCGCAGCCGTCAGGCGGTAGCCCGAAGGCCGCTTTTCGAACATCCGCGCCCCGAGGCGTTCCTCGAGCTGTGCAACGCGTCGCAGCACCGTCGAGTGGTTCACACCGAGGCGCTCGCCGGCAGCCCGCACCGAGCCTCCGCGCGCCACGGCCAGAAAATAGCGAACGTCATCCCAGTCGATCATGGTGCGATCCCGCACCGCGCGGTGCGCCTTCCAAAGCCCGTATCCAATGCAGTCGTACAGCAGTGTGGGCGGTCATCATAGCTTATGTCGACGAGCGCGGCCCAATTCCGAACGGCGGACACCGATCGTCGCGACTGGCGGCGGTAGCCCAGCCGGATCGATTTTGCACCACCGATGTGCGCACTTCCGCACTCAAAGCCTGACCCCTACAGGCCTATTTCCAGGCTCTCGGGGTTCTTCCCGAACGATCAAGGCAGAGCCTGGAAGGAAAAGTCATGGGAAAGCTAAACGGTAAGGTTGCAGTCATCACGGGTGGCGCTACCGGCATCGGCCGCGCCGCGGCAAAGCGCTTCATCGAGGAGGGCGCCTTCGTTTTCATCTTCGGCCGCCGGCAGGCAACGCTCGACGCGGCTCTGGCCGAACTCGGGCCCAATGCCCGCGCGGTGACGGGCTCGGTCTCGGATGAGGCCGACCTCGACCGACTCTACGCGATGGTGAAGGCCGAGCGCGGAACGCTCGACATCGTCTTCGCCAATGCCGGGGCGGGAAGCCAGCTTGTGCTCGGCGAGATCACCGCCGAGCACATCGACGAAACCTTCGACACCAATGTGAAGGGTACGATCTTCACTGTCCAGAAGGCGCTGCCGCTGATGGGCCAGGGCGGTTCGATAATCCTGACCGGATCGAGCGCCGGCACCACGGGCGCCCCGGCAATGAGCGCCTACAGCGCGAGCAAGGCGGCGGTGCGCAACCTCGCTCGGACCTGGGCGGAGGATCTGAAGGGCACCGGCATACGGGTAAACGTGCTGTCCCCCGGCGCGACAGCGACCGAACTCGCGAAGGAAGCGCTCGGTGAGGAGGGCCAGAAGGTCTTCGCCTCGATGACTCCGCTCCAGCGCATGGCCGATCCAGCGGAAATCGGGGCGGTGGCCGCCTTTCTCGCGTCGTCGGACAGCAGCTTCATGACCGCCAGCGAGGTCGCCGTCGACGGCGGCCTTGCGCAACTCTGAGCCACGCCCGGCCGGTCACTCCATTCAATTAACCAGCGCCGGAATCAAATACCAACGCGGAACGGAGAAGTATTATGAGCTATGCGATTGTAGGATTCGGTAAGATAGGCCAGGCCCTCGCCCACGCCTTCGCCCGTAAAAACATCGAGGTGGCCGTCGCGAGCCGCCGTCCGCCCGAGGCGTTGGCGGCACAGACCCGGGCGATCGGACCCACGGTCGTCGCCAAGTCGCTGCGGGATGCACTCGAGGCCGACACAATCTTCCTGGCGGTCCCGTTCGGAGAGCATCGCGAGGTCGCGAAGGCCCTGCCGAATTGGGAAGGCAAGACGGTCATCGACGCGACGAACGCGTTCCCTGTCCCTGAAGAGCTGGACGGCCTCCCGTCCTCCGCTTTCGTCGCGAAGGCGTTCACCGGCGCCAAGCTCGTCAAAGGGTTCAATCACCTGATTGCGGCCACCCTGGCTGCCGATCCGATCGTCGAGGGCGGGCACCGGGTCGTCTTTCTGTCTGCTGACGATGAGGACGCGATCGCTCCCGTGGCGGCCTTGGCCAAACAACTCGGGTTCGCACCCGTCAAGCTGGGAAAGCTCAATGAGGGTGGCGCGCTGGTGCACGCACGCGGCCGCACTTGGGGCCAGCTCATCTTCCAGGACCTGTTCAAGAAGGAACAGTGATCGATGTATGACCACGTGATTTGGCCCGAGCGATATGATCCGAAAACGTCGGCTATCTACGCACTCAACGACATTGACGTGAAGGCGCCGCCTGAAGTGGTCTGGAAGCTGCTGGTCGATGCCGAGAATTGGTCGAGCTACTTTCCCGCCGAGGATCAGGTCAATATCCTGGGCGGCAAGCCGGAACTGGCGCTTCAGATACATCCGGGTGACGGTTGGCTTTCCGATGAGTCTGGTCGTGACGGAGTGCGAACCCTTCCGCAGGCTGGCATGGGCGACAACAGTCGATGGCGACGTTACCGGATCGAGCGCGTACCACGGCTGGGTCATCACTCCTACAGCCGATGGCTGCCATGTGCTGACCGAAGAAACGCAGCAGGGCCCTTGGTTCCTTGAGGAACTCGGGCGCAAGCATCCCGGTGCACTCTACCGTTATCACCAGGAATGGGTCGAAAGCCTTGCCCGCGCAGCGGAGGCGGAAGTCGCGAACAAGGCGGATTGACGTGCTTGTCCTGAGGCGTCGCCGCGTCGCCTGGGCCGCGACGCTTTCGACCGAAGTCTGGATCGGCGGATGATCACCACCTACCATTGGAGATGAATGATATGAATATTGAACTCAAGGGCCGCAAGGCGATTGTCACCGGATCGACCGCCGGTATCGGCCGCGCGACGGCGGAGGGGCTGGCCCGTGCCGGCGCATCGGTCGTCGTCAACGGCCGTGGGAATACCCGGGTCGACGAGGCGGTGCGGCAGATGCGGCAGGCCTTTCCCGGAAGCGACATCTCAGGCATCGCCGCCGATCTTGCGACAGCGGAGGGTGCCGAGGCCTTGATCGCGCAGGCGCCGGACGCCGACATCCTTGTGAACAACGTTGGTACGGCTCACATCCGGAGCTACAATGGCGTCGAGGACATCGCGAAAATCCCCGACGAGGACTGGCTCGGCCTCTTCCAGTTGAACGTGATGAGTGGCGTACGCGTGACCCGTCATTACCTGCCGCGGATGGTGGCGAAAGGCTGGGGCCGTGTCGTGTTTGTAAGTAGCGAGTCCGCGGTCAACATCCCCAAGGATATGCTTGACTACGGCATGACCAAGACAGCTCAACTCGCGATCTCGCGCGGGCTTGCCGAGGCGGTCGCGGCCACGGGCGTCACTGTCAACGCCGTCTTGCCGGGTCCTACCCGCTCCGAGATCCTGGGCGACTTCATGGCGAAGCAAGCTGACGCAAACGGGATCACGCAGCAGGAAGCCGAGCAGGGCTTCCTGAAGGCAATGCGTCCAACCACCCTTATCCAACGCTTCTCGACCACCGACGAGGTGGCCAACATGATCATCTATGCGTGCTCGGAGCAGGCTTCGGCGACAACCGGCGCGGCTTTACGGGTGGATGGCGGCGTGGTCCGTTTCGTTGCGTAGCTGCCGAGAAGATTATGGGTCAATGGCGCCGACCAGCGGACGGTCGACGCCATTGGGTGAGCCTCCGTTGAGTTTTTCCTGCCCGGTGTCTTAAGGCCGACCCGGCGTCTTCAGGCCGAATACTGGCCGTGATCTTCACCTGTTTCTCGATATATCCTGCAATAGAGCAATTCTAGGAAAAGTGTGATACGGTTTTCCGTCCGGAACTGCGTAAAAACAAAGGGATAGGGCGGTTCGCCGTTTCCGTGAAACGGTGAATTGCTCGTACGGAAAACCGTATCACACTTTTCCTGGGATTGCTCTAATCCGTCTGGATCCAGATCGCCTTTGTCTCCAGATACTCATGCAGATGCTCGACGCCGCCCTCGCGGCCATAGCCCGACATCTTCATGCCGCCGAACGGCACCGCAGGGTCGATGGCGTGGTACATGTTGACCCAGACCGAGCCGGCCTTGACGCGGCGGGCGAGCTTGTGCGCGGTGCCGAGATGGGTGGTGAAGATGCCGGCGGCCAGGCCGTAGGGTGTCGCATTGGCGCGGGCGACGGCTTCATCCAGCGTGTCGAAAGGCATCGCGGAAATGACCGGACCGAAAATCTCTTCCCGCGCGATGGTCATCTTGTCCGATACCGAACCGAAGACGGTTGGCGCGATGAAGTTGCCGCCGTCATAGAGTTCGCCCGTCAACCGCGAGCCGCCGGCGACCAGCTTGGCGCCCTCGTCGCTGCCGGCCTTGATGTAACCCTCGACCTTGCCGGCCTGCCTGGCGTTGATCAGCGGCCCGATCTCCGTCTCTGCCTCGATGCCGTGGCCGACGCGCAGCCTGCCGGCGAATTCGGCGACCCGGCGCACGAACTCGTCATGGATCTCGCGCGCCACGAATAGCCGCGAGCCGGCAATGCAGATCTGACCCGAATGAACGAACACCGCCATGGCCGCGACCGGGACGGCCTTGTCGATATCGGCGTCGCGGCAGACGATGATCGGCGATTTGCCGCCGAGCTCCAGCGAAACGCGCTTGAGGTTGGCGACACCGGCGCGGGCGATCGCTTGGCCGGTCAGCGTCGAGCCGGTGAAGACGATCTTGTTGACATCGGGATGTTCGGCGAGCCGCGCGCCGGCCTCGGCTCCCGTGCCGGTGACGATGTTGACGACGCCGTCGGGCACGCCTGCTTCCTGCATCAGCCGCGCGATCAGCAGTGGCGTCAGCGACGCATCCTCCGACGGTTTCAGCACGATGGTGCAGCCGGTGGCGAGCGCTGGTGCGATCTTCCAGATCGACGCGGCGGTCGGAGCGTTCCAGGGAATGATCGCGCCGACGACGCCCACCGGTTCTCGCCGGGTGAAAGTGACGATCTCGCCGGGAATGGAATTGTCGATCGCCTCGCCATGCAGCGCCGTGGCCATGCCGGCATAGTAGCGTAGCATGCCGATGACGCGACGCCGGTTGGCGAGCGTGCGCGTGATCGGCAGTCCCATGTCGAGCGTGTCGGAAACACTGAGCTCTTCCCAATGCGCCTCGAAGAGATCGGCGATGCGCAAAAGCACGCACTGCCGCTCATAGGGCGAGAATGTCGACCACGGCCCTTCGAACGCCATGCGCGCAGCAGCCACAGCCGCGTCGACATCGGCGGCCGAGCCGCGCGGCACCGTCGCCAGCACCGCGCCGGTCGCCGGATTCAGCGCCTGCATCTCCTGACCGGACTGCGCCGCCACCCACTTGCCGCCAATGAACATCGGCCGGAATTCGCCATGGTAGAGCGTCGCGGCCTTCGCCCTCGGGTCGAAGTTCAGCGTCATCTTTTCCTCCTCGCAATTCCGACGCGACTATTACTCCCGGCGCGGGCGAGCTCAAACAAGGAAAGCTAAAAGGGCGTTCAGATAATCGGACTGTGCAACGCGCGTGTCTTCCCCGATGGTTCGGGCAACGGAGGAACAGATATGAGACTTGCCGGGAAGGTCGCCATCGTCACCGATGGCGGGTCTGGATTTGGCGAAGGCATCGTCAAGAAATTCGTGCTCGGGCCTTCGGCGGTCTCGACATACTGGTCAACAATGCCGGCGTGGCGCAGCCGCCCTTGCCGCTCGAGACGATGGACGAAGAGATGTTCGACCGGATCGCCAACGACAACATGCGCTCGATCTAAAACGGCGCCCGTGCGGTGGTCCCGCATTTCAAATCCATCAAAGCAATCGAGCTACCTCCCCGTGCCTTCCTTCGCGCCGGAAGCGGTCTTGAATGTGAGGGTACGTTTGTGGGTACCTTTTCGACCATCATCGCCCGCGCGATGATAGTCATGCCGCCGCGACAGCGGCCGCAAGCATTTCCGACAACCCCAAATGGCTCGCATTGACGGGCTTCCGGCCAGGTTTCGCAATGTGGATAGCCGCCCAAGCGAAGTTTGCTCCCGATCAATGAACGCGATTCGTTCTGTTGATAGGCTTCCTCGATGGGGCGGCCATTGGATGGCAATGGCAGGCAAGAGATCTGTCCTTCTGCTCCTTTCGACGAATTGACTAAGTGCCGATCGAACCGCAGACCGGATCAGACCGGGAGGAAATTCATCAGGGTTGGAGGATAAGTATGGGAGAAGATCTATCCGGTCATCATGCCGACCGCATCCAGGCGGCGATTGCGTCGGACGCGGCGGCGAAGTCCGCCCTGGTTGCCTCCTGGCGACGGTCTTCCAATTTGCATCGGCTCGAACCAGCCGATTGCAGCCCTCCACATTATCTGACGGAGGCCGAACTGGCGCAGGCCCGGCAACGGATCGAACCTCTCCTTCGTGCTGCCCAAGCCAGTCTCGACCGTCTCTATCTCGCGGTAGGCGGCGTCGGATGCTGTGTCCTGCTCGCCGATCGCGACGGCGTGCCGGTCGAACGGCGCGGCGCGCCTGTCGATGATGAGACGTTTCATTCCTGGGGTTTGTGGACTGGCTCCGTCTGGAATGAGGAAAGCCAGGGCACCAACGGGATCGGCACCTGCCTGGTCGAACGCCGGGCGTTGACGATCCACCGTGACCAGCATTTCCACACGCGCAACACCCTGCTCAGCTGCACCACAGCCCCGATCCACGACCATGAGGGAAACCTCGTGGCGGCGCTTGACGTGTCCTCCTGCCGGGCCGATCTGACCGAAGCGTTTGTCAATCTCATCTCGATGGCTGTCGTCGACGCGGCGCGCCGGATCGAAAGCGAAAACTTCAAAATGGCATTCCCGAAGGCACGAATTCTGCTTGCGCCGGTGACCGACAAGGGTTCGGGCGCGCTGATCGCCATCGACGCGGACGATCTGGTGGTCGGCGCTACCCGTTCGGCCCGCCTGGCGCTTGGCATTACACAGCAGTGCCTCGACAAACCAATGCCCGCCGCCGATCTGCTCGGCTGGGCTGAGATTGGCCCTAAGGTTCTTGCTGAGGCAGAGCGCGGGGCCCTCCAGCGTGCGCTCGCGCGGGCTGACGGAAATGTCTCGGCCGCGGCGCAGGCGCTTGGCATCAGCCGCGCGACGCTTCACCGCAAACTCAACCGCCTAGATGTCCATCGGCCTCACTGAAACGCCGAGATCCCGTGACTGTCGCAATTCTGCGACACATCCTGCCCAGCCGCGGCGACCGGTGCGGTGACAACCACAGGCGGAAACCGCAAGTCTCTCCCGAAGCGTCGCATCCCGCGACGCCAGCTTTGGGAGGAAGACACATGAACAAGGTTGAATTCTCACGCCCGGTCAAGGCGCCCTTCGACAAGCGCTATGGCAATTTCATCGGTGGCAAATGGGCCGAGCCCCGCTCCGGCCGCTATTTCGAGAACTTCTCGCCGGTGAATGGCCAGCTGCTATGCGAAGTAGCGCGCTCGGACGGCCAGGACATCGAGGCGGCCCTTGACGCCGCGCATGCCGCCAAGGACGCCTGGGCGCGCACCAGCGTCGCCGAGCGCTCCCTCATCCTCAACCGCATCGCCGATCGAATGGAGGAAAACCTCGATCTCCTCGCATGCGCCGAGACCTGGGACAACGGCAAGCCGATCCGCGAAACGACCGCGGCCGACCTGCCTTTGGCCATCGACCATTTCCGCTATTTCGCCGGCGCGGTGCGTGGCCAGGAAGGCAGCCTCTCCCAGATCGACGACGACACCGTCGCCTATCATTTCCATGAGCCGCTCGGCGTGGTCGGCCAGATCATCCCGTGGAACTTCCCGTTGCTGATGGCATGCTGGAAACTTGCTCCCGCGCTTGCTGCCGGCAATTGCGTCGTCCTGAAACCCGCCGAGCAGACCCCGGCTGCCATCCTGCTCTGGGCCGATCTTGTCGGCGATCTGCTGCCGCCGGGCGTGCTCAACATCGTCAACGGCTTTGGCCTCGAGGCCGGCAAGCCGCTGGCTTCGTCGCCGCGCATTGCCAAGATCGCCTTTACCGGCGAGACGACGACGGGCCGGCTGATCATGCAGTATGCCAGCCAGAACCTGATCCCGGTGACGCTCGAGCTCGGCGGCAAGTCACCCAACATTTTCTTCAAGGATGTCGTCGCCGAAGACGACGATTTCTTCGACAAGGCGATCGAAGGCTTCGTCATGTTCGCGCTGAACCAGGGCGAGGTGTGCACCTGCCCGAGCCGCGCGCTCATCCATGAATCGATTTACGACAGGTTCATGGAACGCGCCCTCAAGCGCGTCGAGGCGATCGTGCAGGGCGATCCGCTCGATCCGGCAACGATGATCGGGGCCCAGGCTTCGTCCGAGCAGATGGAAAAGATCCTGTCCTATATCGATATCGGCCGCCAGGAAGGAGCCGAGTTGCTGACGGGTGGGCAGCGCAATCTTCTGCCCGGCGACCTGGCCGGCGGCTACTACGTCCAACCCACGGTGTTCAAGGGCCACAACAAGATGCGCATCTTCCAGGAGGAGATTTTCGGGCCGGTGGTTTCGGTCACGACCTTCAAGGACGACGACGAAGCGCTCAGCATAGCCAACGATACGCTCTACGGCCTGGGTGCCGGCGTCTGGACACGCGATGCCAACCGCGCCTATCGCTTCGGCCGCGCGATCCAGGCTGGCCGCGTCTGGACCAACTGCTACCATGCCTATCCCGCGCATGCGGCTTTCGGCGGCTACAAGCAGTCCGGCATCGGCCGAGAGACCCACAAGATGATGCTCGACCACTACCAGCAGACGAAGAACATGCTGGTCAGCTACAGCCCGAAGAAGCTCGGCTTCTTCTGATCGCCTCATTGGATCAAAGGCGCGGCTCCGCAGGGGGCCGCGCCCCAGGCTGGAAATCGAAAACCCATGCATGCCAAGGTCACGGCAACGCCGGCAGCGCTTGAACTGATCGCGGAGATCGTCGCCGAGCACGGTCCGGTGCTGTTCCATCAATCCGGCGGCTGCTGCGACGGCTCTTCGCCCATGTGCTATCCGCTGGACGGATTCATCGTCGGCGACCACGATGTCCTGCTCGGCCATATCGGTGACGCGCCGTTCTACATCGGCGCCTCGCAATTCGAAGCCTGGAAGCATACCGATCTCATTATCGATGTGGTGCCAGGCCGCGGCGGCATGTTCTCGCTGGATAATGGAAGGGAGAAGCGTTTCCTGACGCGGTCGACGATCTGCGCTGTTCAGACCGGGATATAGGCATTTCACATGACTTGCCGGCCCGGGAGCATTCCTGACGCAGCCGATGTTCAGACCGCCACGGAATGCCTCGCCTTGCCGGTTTCGAAATATTTGTCGAACTTCGCCGCGACGCTTCTGACAAAGGGGCGGCTTTCGACCGGCACGACGAAGCGGTCACCGTGAAGTTCAAGCAACCGGGCAGGATCAAGAAGGGCGGTGGAACTCGCTTTGCCGAGAAGCCTTTGGCCAGCCTCGCCAAAGCGCTCAACCAGGTCGATCGCTGAAAAGCCGGAATCGCACATCAGCCGCTCGATGATCCAACCGCGAGCGCGGTCGTCGTCGGAAAAAGCAATTCCGCGAACCGAAGCCAACCCACCGTCATCCACCATGCGGCCATACTCGGCGGTCGTAGGCATGTTCTGTACATAGCCTTGCCGGAATTGGCTGATGGATGACGGGCCGAGGCCGATCAAGGTTTCGCAGCGATCCTCGGTGTAGCCCTGAAAGTTGCGACGCAACATCCCCGCATGCGCGGCAAGCGCCAGCGCATCGCCCGGTTTGGCGAAATGGTCGAGCCCGATTGCTTCGTATCCTTGGTCGAGTATGGCGCGAGCTGCCAGCTGCGATTGGGCAAACCGCTCCTCCGGGCCTGGCAACCAGGCCTCGTCGATCATGGTCTGATGTTTCTTGAACCATGGCACATGGGCATAGCCAAAAAGGGCGATCCGGTCGGGCTCGAGCGTCAGCGCCTGCATGACAGTGGACAAGACGCTCTCCCTGGTCTGGTGCGGCAAGCCGTAGAGCAGGTCCAGGTTGACCGACTCGACGCCGCGTGTCCGAACGCCGTCGACGACTGTCTTGGTCTGCAAGAAGGTCTGTTCGCGATTGATGGCCTTCTGCACCTTCGGATCGAAATCCTGGACCCCGAGGCTGGCCCTCGTCATGCCGATTTCGGCAAGCGCGTCGAGGCGGGCTTCGTCCATATCGTTGGGTTCGATTTCGACGCTGATCTTGGCGCCGGGAAGAAATGAGAAGCTGTTGCGCAGAACGTCTCCCAGCGCCACCATGTCCTGTGGTTTGAGCATCGTCGGTGAGCCGCCACCGAAATGGACGGCACGTACCCGGCCCTTGCCTCCGGCGAGCCTTGAGACGGTGGCGATCTCCGCATGCAGCGATCTCAGATATTTCGTGACCGGTTCGTAGTGGCGTGTCTGCTTGGTATGGCACGCACAGAACCAGCAAAGCTTGTCGCAATAGGGGATGTGCAGATAGAGCGAGATCTCGTCGCCCTCATTGAGCGCCTGCAGCCAGCCACGACAGACGGCGGCATCGACGCCCGGATGAAAATGCGGCGCCGTTGGGTAACTCGTGTAACGCGGCACGTTCTCACCAAGCCTGGCAACTAATTCTGGCCGCATGTCGCTCTCAACTCCGGAACGTTTCGCGCGATATTGTGCAAGGTGGGCAACAGCCGCCTTGATTTCGGTCAATGCCCATCGGCTGCGGACAAACTGCCGCAAGGCTTTTTCTTGGGTCGATGCTATATCCTGACGGAACCTTTAGGTTCGCGGACGACCACGATGACAGTGCGTCAGGATGTACATAGCGCCGGCATTCCCGTGCTTTGCCAGTCATGCGAAGCGCGGCATCATGGCGTTTGCGGCGCGCTCGATCCGGACCAGCTGGTGGGCCTCGCCAAGACCTCATCGAAGCATACCGTCGAAGCGGGCGTGGAATTGATCGGTGACGCCGAGGCCGTCGACAGCTACGCGAATGTGCTTTCCGGCGTGGTCAAGCTGATGAAGAGCCTTTCGGACGGGCGCCAGCAGATTGTCGGGCTTCAATTTGCTCCCGATTTTCTGGGCAGGCCCTTCAAGGTGGAAAGCGCGATCAACGCCGAAGCCGCAACCGCAGTTTCCCTGTGCTCGTTCCCAAAGGCGGCCATCGAACGGATGATGAAGGAATCGCCGGGACTGGAGCATCGTCTCTTCAAGCAGACGCTGAACGAACTCGATGATGCCCGCGACTGGATGGTGACGCTGGGCCGCAAGAGTGCTTCGGAAAAGGTGGCGAGCTTCCTACTCATGATCGCCAGGAACATCGACCCCACGCTTGATCCGGCCGTCCAGTCGACAAGTTTCGATCTGCCGTTGACCCGCGCCGACATCGCCGATTTCCTCGGTCTGACGATCGAGACCGTCAGCCGTCAGCTGACCCGGCTGCGATCAGATGGCGTGATCCGCATCGAGAACAATCGGCATGTAATCGTCGATAGCTTGAATCGGCTGCAGCGCCGCTCCGGCGCCTAGCTAGGTTCAATCGACAAACCCAATCATCGGCAGGACATGCTCGCGCTCGAAGGCGATATGCCGGCGCAGGCTTTCGAAGAACCCGCGCAGCATGAACCCAACCGCCTCGGCATTGTCGATCGTCTTGCCGTGGCCGATCGCCAGCAACATCTCGGTCACCTCACCGGCAAAGCATTCGTCCTCGATATGCTCGGCGCTCAATCGCCTTGCTGAATCAAGATTGGCATCACCGCCGGCCAACGCCGTCTCGTAGGCGGGAAATATGACCGTCTCTTCGTATCGATGACTGTCGCGCAACAGCGGAACGATTGCGTTTGCTACCGCCAAGCATGCCAAAATGTCGACCTTGGGCAGCGTGTCCGCGATCCTTTCCAAGGCATCGCAGAGCTGCAGTTTTTCCAAGTGTACACGTTTCATCACCGCAGCAGACCCTGCCGGCATCGAATTTTTGCCGCCTGCATGCAGTGGAAACGGTCCCCCTCCTGTCTGCGAGTTCAACGGCAATCTCCTGATCGTTCGCGGGATCAAGCCTGCCCAATCCAAATGCACATGACTTTGACATGGATCAAGGCGGGGACGTGCCGGCTGCGGAATTGGTGTTGCCGCGGATTGGCGTCCGCGCAGGGAATCCGAGGTCGGGGAAATGTCATGAAGTTCGGCACACAAATCTTCGCGTTGAGCCTTTTTACTTTCGCGGCCTTGGTGGCCGCCGGCTTCGGCGTGGACGAGCCGTTCCGGCAGCACATGTGGGTGCTGTTCTTCGTGCTGCTCGGTTTTGTCGCCATCCTCATTCGCAACTCGAGCTTCGAAGTGGCCGCTCCGATCGACCCATCCGCTTACATGGACGGTCCAATCCGCTACGGCGCCATCGCCACGATGTTCTGGGGTGTCGTCGGCATGCTGGTCGGCGTGGTCATCGCGCTGCAGCTGGCCTACCCCGATCTCAACATTCAGCCTTGGTTCAATTTCGGCCGCTTGCGGCCGCTGCACACGTCCGGCGTCGTCTTCGCCTTCGGCGGCAACGCGCTGCTGTGCACGTCATTGTACGTCGTGCAACGTACTTGCCGCGCCCGCCTGTTCGGCGGCGATCTCGCCTGGTTCGTCTTCTGGGGCTACCAGCTTTTCATCGTAATGGCCGCGACGGGCTACCTGCTAGGCATCACCGAGAGCCGCGAATACGCCGAACCCGAATGGTACGTGGACATCTGGCTGACCATCGTCTGGGTCGCTTACCTCATCCTGTTCCTTGGCACGATCCTGAAGCGCAAGGAACCGCACATCTACGTCGCCAACTGGTTCTACCTGTCCTTCATCGTCACCATCGCGATGCTGCATGTGGTCAACAACCTTTCGATGCCGGCCTCTCTCCTCGGTTCCAAAAGTTACTCCGCCTTTTCCGGCGTCCAGGACGCGCTGACGCAATGGTGGTACGGCCACAACGCGGTCGGCTTCTTCCTGACCGCCGGCTTCCTCGGCATGATGTATTATTTCGTGCCCAAGCAGGCGAACCGGCCAGTCTATTCCTACCGGCTCTCGATCATCCATTTCTGGGCAATCATCTTTCTCTATATCTGGGCCGGGCCGCATCACCTGCACTACACCGCCCTGCCCGACTGGGCGCAGACGCTCGGCATGGTATTCTCGATCATGCTGTGGATGCCGTCCTGGGGCGGCATGATCAATGGCCTGATGACGCTGTCCGGCGCCTGGGACAAGCTGCGCACCGACCCGATCATCCGCATGATGGTGATGGCCATCGCCTTCTATGGCATGTCGACCTTCGAAGGCCCGATGATGTCGATCAAGGCGGTCAACTCGCTATCGCATTACACCGACTGGACAATTGGTCACGTGCACTCCGGTGCACTCGGCTGGGTCGGCATGATCTCGTTCGGCGCGATCTACTACATGGTGCCGAAGCTCTGGAACCGTAACCGGCTCTATTCGCTGCGGCTGGTTACCTGGCATTTCTGGCTGGCGACCCTGGGGATCGTCGTCTACGCCGCGGTCATGTGGGTGTCCGGCATCATGCAGGGCCTGATGTGGCGCGAATACGACGAGCAGGGCTTCCTGGTCTACNGGTCATGTGGGTGTCCGGCATCATGCAGGGCCTGATGTGGCGCGAATACGACGAGCAGGGCTTCCTGGTCTACTCCTTCGCCGAGACCGTCGCTGCCATGCACCCCTACTACGTCATGCGCGCCATGGGCGGGGCCATGTATCTCTCGGGTGCCCTGATCATGGCCTGGAACATCACCATGACCATCCTCGGCCACCAGCGTGAGGAGCAACCGATGCCAGGCTCCGTTCCCGCCCTTCAGCCTGCCGAATAAGGAGCCAGAACATGGGCTTGATGGATAGACATGCACTAATCGAGAAGAACGCCACGCTTCTTCTCGTAGGCTCCCTTCTTGTGGTGACCGTCGGCGGCATCGTCGAGATCGCACCCCTCTTCTACCTCGATAACACGATCGAGAAAGTCGAAGGCATGCGGCCCTACTCGCCGCTCGAGCTTGCCGGACGCAACATCTATGTGCGCGAGGGCTGCTACCTCTGCCACAGTCAGATGATCAGGCCGTTCCGCGACGAAGTCGAGCGCTACGGCCACTACAGTCTGGCCGCCGAGTCGATGTACGATCATCCCTTTCAGTGGGGATCGAAGCGGACGGGGCCGGATCTCGCCCGGGTAGGCGACCGATATTCGAATTCATGGCATGTCGCGCATCTCTCCGATCCGCGTTCCGTTGTGCCGGAATCCATCATGCCCAGCTACGCGTTCCTGAAGGACGCGCCGATCGACGTGAAGGACTTCTCGACGCACCTGGTCGCCAACCGGCGGGTCGGCGTCCCCTATGACGATGATATGGTCGCGCACGCCAATGCCGATCTGATGGCGCAGGCTGATCCCAACGCCGACACATCAGGTCTTGAGGCCCGGTATCCCAAAGCCAAGATCGGCGACTTCGACGGCAACCCGCAACAGGTCACCGAAATGGATGCCCTCGTCGCCTATCTGCAGATGCTGGGCACGCTGGTCGATTTCAAGAACTACGACGAAGCCGCCGGCTACCGCTGAGGAGTTTTTTCCATGAATTACAATCTTATGCGGGAGTTTGCCGACAGCTGGGGTCTTGTCGCCATGGCGCTTTTCTTTGCGGGGGCAATTGTCTTCGCCCTGCGCCCCGGCAGCCGCAAGCTTGCGGACGAAGCAGCCCGGATTCCCCTCGAGGACGAGTGATCATGAGCGACGAACACATCGACGAAATCTCCGGCGTCTCAACCACGGGTCACGAATGGGACGGCATCCGGGAGCTGAACAACCCACTTCCGCGCTGGTGGGTCATCACGTTCTACGTCACCATCGTCTGGGCGATCGGCTACACCATCGCCTATCCGGCATGGCCGCTGCTGCACTCGGCGACAACGGGCGTTCTCGGCTATTCGAGCCGCAACGACGTCAAGAACGAGCTGGCGGCAGCGGAAACAGCGAAGGGCAAATACGTCGCGGCGGTGGAGTCGAAAAGCGTTTCCGAAATCGCTGCGGACGATGCCTTGCGGGAATTCGCGGTCGCGGCCGGCGGCGCCGCATTCAAGGTCAACTGCACGCAGTGCCACGGCTCCGGCGCCCAGGGTTCCAAGGGCTTTCCCAACCTCAACGACGACGACTGGCTGTGGGGCGGCAAGGCCGAGCAGATCCAGCAGACGATCACGCACGGCATCCGCTTCGCTTCGGATCCGGACACGCGCCTGTCGGAAATGCCGGCCTTCGGGGACATCATCACCGCCGACCAGATCGCTCAGGTCAGCGCCTACGTTGCCAGCCTGTCCGGCAAGGTCCGCGATGCAACTCTTATTCAACCCGGCGCCAAGGTCTTCGCCGAAAACTGCGTCGCCTGTCACGGCGACAATGCGAAAGGCAACAGGGAACTCGGCGCCCCCGACCTGACCGACGCGATCTGGCTTTACGGGTCGGGCGAGACGGCAATCGGTGACCAGGTTCGCGCACCGAAGCAGGGCGTGATGCCAGCGTGGGGCGCGCGTCTCGGCGAGACCAAGGTCAAGGAGTTGGCGGTCTACATCCATTCGCTCGGCGGTGGGGAATAGGTCGGGGGCCCTATTCCTGCCCTTCGCCGTCTGAGCGACGAGGCCCGGCCAGTCCGGGCCTCGATCTTTTCGGCATTCGCCGATTGACCTGCATCAACGCGGGTCGATCCATGCGGCGGCAATGTTGCCCAGCGCGCTCAAAATCACAGTCCGCGCGCAAGTGGAGATAGTCGTGCTGGACAAGACGCAGGTAGAACGGCTGGAAGCCGAGGCGGTCAATTCCGCCAAGACACGTCAGCCCCTCTACGCTGCGCGCAAGAAAATCTTCCCAAAGCGCGCCTCGGGCAACTTTCGCCGCTTCAAATGGCTGGTGATGGCGATCACGCTTGGCATCTACTACCTGACGCCGTGGCTGCGTTGGGATCGCGGTCCATTTGCCCCGGACCAGGCCGTGCTGCTCGATGTTGCCAATCGGCGCTTCTACTTCTTCTTCATCGAGATATGGCCCCAGGAATTCTTCTATGTGGCCGGCCTCCTGGTCATGGCCGGCGTTGGACTTTTCCTGATCACCTCGACTGTCGGCCGTGCCTGGTGCGGCTATGCATGTCCGCAGACCGTATGGGTCGATCTGTTCCTTGTCGTCGAACGTGGGGTCGAGGGGGACCGCAACGCCCGCATGAAACTTGACGCCGGCCCCTGGACCGCCCGCAAGCTGATGCTGCGCCTATCGAAGCACGCCGTCTGGTTGGTCATCGGCGCGGCGACCGGCGGCGCCTGGATTTTCTATTTCGCTGATGCACCGACACTTATGGGCGAGCTTTTCACCGGTACCGCCGCGCCTGTCGCCTACATCACCATCGCCGTGTTGACGGCGACCACCTACACGTTCGGCGGCCTGATGCGCGAACAGGTCTGCACCTATATGTGCCCATGGCCGCGCATCCAGGCAGCCATGCTCGACGAGAACTCGCTCACCGTCACCTACAATGACTGGCGCGGCGAACCGCGCTCGCGTCACGCCAAGAAGGTGCAAGCGATAGGGCAGTCCGTCGGCGACTGCGTCGACTGCAATGCCTGCGTTGCGGTCTGCCCAATGGGGATCGACATTCGCGATGGCCAACAACTCGAATGCATTACCTGCGCGCTGTGTATCGACGCCTGCGACGGCGTCATGGACAAGCTCGGCAAAGAGCGCGGGCTGATCTCCTACGCGACGCTCTCCGATTACAACGCCAACATGATGCTGGCGACCGCAGGCGGCTCCAGTTCAATCAATCCGTCGCTGGTCAGGACTGCCGTCGGCACCTTCTCCGATCAGGTGGCGCATTTTCACGTTCGCAAGATCTTCCGGCCGCGCACCTACGTCTACATGGGCCTGTGGTCGCTGATCGGGCTGGGCCTGCTCTATTCGCTGCTGACGCGNTGCTGACGCGCGATCGGCTCGAGCTGAACGTGCTGCATGACCGCAATCCGCAATTCGTCACGCTATCCGATGGCTCCATCCGCAACGGCTATACCGTCAAGCTGCTCAACATGATCCCTGAGCCAAGGACGATCGTCGTCACCATGCAGGGCCTGGAGGGTGCCGATATGGTCGTCGTCGGCGACGACATCCCGGCCGGCCGGTCTTTCGCCATCCCGGTCGAGCCCGACCGCCTGAAAACGTTGAAGGTCTTCGTTCGCCGGCCGGCGGACCAGATCCACGCACCGGCACAGACCTTCAAGTTCCGTGTCGAGGATAGAGCTAGCTTCGAGTCGAACGAGTACACCGCCACATTCAACGCGCCAGAGGCCGCCAAATGACCGCCAATGCCCAAAAGCCTCGCGAATTCACAGGCAGGCACATGCTGGCCATCATTCTCACCTTTTTCGGGGTGGTCATCGCGGTCAACCTGACCATGGCTACGCTCGCCAATACGAGTTGGACCGGCCTCGTCGTTGAGAACACCTATGTGGCCAGCCAGCAATTCAACAAGGAGGCCGAGGCCGGCCGCGCCCAAGCGGCGCTCGGTTGGACCGGCAAGCTGACCATCGCATGGGGCGAAGTCCGCTACAGCCTCTCCGACGCAGCCGGCAAGCCGGTTCCTCTGCACGGTGTCAAGGTGCTGTTTCGTCATCCCGCCTACGAGAAAGAGGACGAATCCGTCACGCTCGCCCTCGCCTCAGGCAAGGAATTCGCAGCGCAGCATATGCCGAAGGACGGCGTCTGGATCGTCGAAGTCGACGCCGATGCCGGCCTGGCGCGACCCTATCGCGACGTCCGCAGGATCATGATTTCTCATGGAGCGCTGCAGTGAGCTGTTGTGCACCGGGCGCTGAAATGGCGCTGGATCTGAACGGCGCCACATCGGTCCTGCCATCCAGCCAGGAAATCAGGTTGGCGAGCCGATCGCTTGGCGACGATCTTCGGCAGACCGACCTTTCAGTGCCGACGGTTCATTGCGCCGCCTGCATCCAGACGATCGAAGCGGCACTTGGAAGGCTCGATCACGTCGAAAGCGCGCGCGTCAACCTGTCGACGAAACGGGTCGCGGTCCGGTGGCGTGGAGACGAGGTGCCACCGTTCGTCGCCGCGCTTGGCAGGCTGGGCTACGAGGCGCATCTGTTCGCACCCGAGATCGACGACAAGGACAAGACGCTTGCCGAACTGATCCGCGCCGTCGCTGTTGCCGGCTTTGCGGCGGGCAACATCATGCTGCTTTCGGTCTCTGTCTGGTCCGGCGCCGAAGGTGCTACCCGCGACCTGTTTCACTGGGTCTCGGCACTGATCGCCATTCCTGCCCTCGCCTTCGCCGGCGGCATCTTCTTCCGGTCGGCCTGGAACGCCTTGCGTCATGGCCGCATGAATATGGACGTGCCCATCGCGGTCGGTGTTTCGCTCGCCTACGCCATGAGCCTCTATGAGACGATCAATCATGGCGACCACGCTTATTTCGACGCGTCGGTATCGCTGCTGTTCTTCCTTTTGATCGGACGTACGCTGGATCATGTGATGCGGGAGCGTGCCCGGACTGCCGTGAAAGGCCTGTCTCAGCTGGCCGCGCGTGGCGCCATGGTGCTGCGCGGCGATGGCGCGCGCGACTATCTGCCGGTCCGCGAGATCGAACCAGGCATGCGGATGTTGATCGCGGCCGGTGAGAGGATCCCCGTCGACGGCAAGATCATCCAGGGAACGTCGGATCTCGACTGCTCGCTGGCCTCAGGCGAAAGCACGCCGAAAAACGTGGCGCCGGGCGAAGCGGTACAGGCCGGCGTGCTCAATCTTACCGGCCCGCTGACGATTGAGGCGACAGCCGCCGCAAAGGATTCATTCCTGGCGGAAATGGTCCGGTTGATGGAGGCCGCCGAGGGCGGCCGCGCGCAATATCGCCGTATAGCCGACCGCGTTTCAGCGCTTTATGCCCCGGTGGTCCATCTCACGGCGTTTGTGACATTCCTGGGCTGGATAGCGGCGACCGGCGACTGGCATCGGGCGATGACGATCGCCATCGCCGTCCTCATCATCACATGCCCGTGCGCGCTTGGCCTCGCGGTGCCGATCGTGCAGGTGGTCGCCGCACGGCGCCTGTTCGAGAACGGCATCATGGTCAAGGACGGCTCCGCCATGGAACGCCTGGCAAGCGTGGACATTGCGGTGTTCGACAAGACCGGAACGCTGACGCTTGGCCAGCCCCGGCTCGTCAACGCGCCGTCGATCGATCCGGCCATGCTGACAGTCGCAGCCGACCTGGCGGCGCACTCGCGTCATCCGTTTTCAAAGGCCATAGCCGGCTTTGCCATTCCTGGCGGGCAGCTCAAATTCGATGCCGTCACCGAGCATCCGGGATTTGGAATCGAGGCCACTGACGCGGGAAGCACCTGGCGCGCGGGAAGTACCTGGCGACTGGGCCGACGCGGATGGGCTGGCTGGAAGGCTCGAACCGGCGGTGAAGGCAAACACGGCTACGGCGGAACGGTGCTGACGAGAAACGGGATGATCGCCGCATGCTTCGTTTTCGAGGATGCATTGCGCGCCGACGCCAGAGCGGCCATCGATCAATTGAGCGACGCCGGGGTTCCCGTGGAGATGCTGTCGGGCGATACCGCGGCAGCCTGTGCCGAGGTTGCGAAGTCACTCGGAATCGAACACTTCGTTCCGTGCCTGCTGCCATCCGGCAAGCTCGAGCGCATCGAAACCCTCGCCAAAGTGGGGCACAGGGTTCTGATGGTTGGCGACGGCCTCAATGATACGCCGGCGCTGAGCGCAGCGCATGTCTCGATCGCACCGGCCACCGCCGCCGATGTTGGCCGCAACGCCGCGGATTTCGTCTTCCTGCGCGAAAGCCTCGTGGCGGTGCCGCTCGCGCTGGACGTCTCGCGCAAGGCAGGAAGCCTGATCCGGCAGAACATCGCAATCGCAATCGTCTACAATGCGGTGGCAGTACCGATCGCCATACTTGGGCACGTCACGCCCTTGATAGCCGCAATTGCCATGTCCGCTTCATCACTGCTGGTCATCGGAAATGCGCTGCGACTGCGAACCGCCGAGCCCATTTCACAGGCCAAAAATGTTCGCCGTGACAGGCTGTCCGACTTCAACGAACTGGCCCGGTCGTCATGACCACCCTCACCTATCTCATACCCGTCGCTCTCTTTCTTGGCGCGCTTGGCTTGGGCGGCTTCCTGTGGGCGTTGAAAAGTGGCCAGTATGAAGATCTCGACGGTGCAGCTGAGCGAATTCTCATCGATCCAGAAGAGAAAAAGCGTCCACTGATCTAAAGATAATCGTTGGCGACAGCTCTCCTTTGGAAGAAGACCGAGACACCAACCTCTTCACCTCAATCGTGGCGCGCGAGATCGTTGTATTCCAGGCTGTTGTTTCTCCGACTAACGCCCATCAATTTGCGCCAGCGCAAAGAAACCCTGCGTCAGGTCCTGTAGCTTTCTTCTCATCCGCAACGGTCGAGACACAGGAGATTGACATGATCACGCGACGCGAAGCCCTCTTCGGAGCAGCGCTCGGCGCTGCCGCCGTTGCGGCACTGCCGGCATTGTCGGCAACGGTCACAAAGGCGGAGATCCGCGGGCTGCCCCGTGAAAAGATCACGCTCGTGGCACCGCCTTTTGTGCATCCGCATGACCAGATCGCCAAGAGCGGGCCGAAGATCGTCGAGTTCACCATGACGATCGAGGAAAAACCTATCGTCATCGATGCCGACGGCGCAAAGCTCAACGCGATGACCTACAACGGCTCGATCCCAGGCCCGCTGATGGTCGTGCACCAGGACGACTACCTCGAGCTGACGCTCATCAATCCCGACACCAACTCGCTCGCCCACAACATCGACTTCCACGCCGCGACCGGCGGCCTGGGTGGCGGCGGCCTGACCTTGATCAATCCGGGCGAACAGGTGACCCTGCGCTTCAAGGCGACGCGGACGGGAACGTTTGTCTATCACTGCGCCCCTGGCGGCGCGATGATCCCCTGGCACGTCGTGTCCGGCATGAACGGTGCCGTCATGGTGCTGCCGCGCGACGGGCTGAGGAACGAAAAGGGCGAACCGGTCAAGTACGACAAGATCTTCTACATCGGCGAGAGTGACTTCTACATTCCGCGCGACGAGAAGGGCAATTTCAAGAGCTACGAATCCGCCGGCGACGGCTACGATGACACCGTCAAGGTGATGCGTGGGCTTATTCCGACCCATGTGGTGTTCAACGGCAAGGTCGGATCCCTGACCGGCGACAACGCCATGAAGTCCAAGGTCGGCGAAACGGTGCTCATCGTCCATTCTCAGGCCAATCGCGATACGCGGCCGCATTTGATCGGCGGCCACGGCGATTATGTCTGGGAGCTGGGCAAATTCGCAAACCCACCGGCCAAGGATCTGGAGACTTGGTTCATCCGCGGCGGTTCTGCGGGGGCGGCGCTCTATACATTCCTGCAGCCGGGCGTCTACGCCTACGTCAATCACAATCTGATCGAGGCCGTGGAACTCGGAGCAACCGCTCACTTCAAGGTCGAGGGCGATTGGAATGACGACCTGATGACGCAGGTCGAAGCGCCCAAACCCATCGCCATCAACTGAACGGCACTTTCAATTGCCCGGACAGCAATGCTGTCCGGGCATGGACAAAAGACATGTCGGCTTTCATCCTGAAACTCATGCCGATCGCCATGATGGCCGCAGCCGTGCCGGTTGGGCTATCGATACAGGCAGCCAGTGGCCATAGACAGTCCCATGTCGCTGCCATGACGGTCAGCCTGCTTCCAGGTTCGATCATCTATCCGATGCCGGGCGAGTACCTTAGGGGCGGACGCCCGCAAGCAAATCCCAAAGTCGAGCGGCAACTCAACGGTCCGCTCGAGATCATGACCAATCAGGTCAGCGCTGCCGACTACGCGGATTGTGTGTCGGCTGGCGTCTGTCGGCCGGCGGAGGAGACCCGCTCAATCCCGCGCGATGCACCTGCAACAGGAGTGAGCTACCTCGACGCCGTTGCCTACGCCCGGTGGTATTCTGATGTGACCGGCAGCCTGTGGCGGCTGCCATCCGACGAAGAGTGGGCCTTTGCCGCGGCGGAGCGGTTCGCTGGGGAATTCGAGGGTGTCGAAAACGATGCCAACAACCCCGCCAGACGTTGGCTCACCAGCTACCAGGCAGAACTTGACCTCAATCGCAAGCCGGACCCGTTGCCAAGGAGCCGGGGCTCCTTTGGTGTGAATTCGCGCGGCCTGGCCGACTTCTCCGGCAACGTCTGGGAGTGGACTTCGACTTGTTATGTCCGCACGACGCTGGCCGAAGACGGAAGCGGTGTTGCGAGTTCGGTCGACAATTGCGGCGTCCACGTCCTCGAAGGCCTTCACAGAGCCTATATGTCGAACTTCGTCAGCGACGGAAAAAGCGGAGGCTGCGCTGTTGCCCTGCCCCCCGACAATCTGGGGTTCAGGCTGGTTCGGGATCGCCCTGGCTGGGCGAGCGATCTGCTCTCCCATTTGGGCATGATCTGACGGCAGGCGCCGTCAGAGTATGCCAACAGGCACGGCTTTGACATGGGCGACAAATTTCCAGACCCGTCCTATCGGCCGGGCGACAGCATCCGCTTCAGCGTGCCATCGCGAAGCCAGTATTGGTGGAACAGTGCCGCCAAGGCATGAACCGAAATCAGGACGATAAACACCGGCTTGCTGAGCGAATGGATGTCGCCCCACGGATCGCCAACATAGAAAGCGAGGAGCCCAACAATCGGCGTTGCGAGCAAGACAAGATAGAAAAGGCCGTGCGATCCACGCGCGGCGATCCGCATCCAGACGGGCCCGCGGTCCGCCGGGCGAGGAGCATCGGGCGCGAATCCTCCTGGAATTGTGGCCGGAAGCTTACGCATTTGTAAGCTGACGGGCATGCGTGTCATGAAAGCGCAGCCGCCGCCCTGCCGCCTTGACTGTAGCGGCAGGGGCTGGCGTCACAGTCTCTTCCGTCGCATCGCTACCTGGCCTTCTGCGTCGTCAAGGCCATGCCGTAAGTCAGGAGGAAGCCGGCATACGCCAGAATCCATGCAGCGCCCGCGGCATGAACGATCCCCTCATAGGGTATAAAAACAGCAAGTATGCGCAACAGGGCTGCGATGAGGATCGCTGCGAAGACAACAATCGCTTGCGGTCCGGCCCGTAGTTGCCGACCGGTATGGCCAAGCGTGGCGCGGGCCATCACCGCGATCGTCATCGAGCCGACGGCGCCGGCGCCCAAAGCATGGAGTCCGGCAGCAACCGGCACCATCGCAGGCAAGAAAATCGACGCCGAAATCAGCCAAAGTCCAACCGGCACGAAGGCGTATGCGAGGTGAAGAATGAGAACGAGCGGATCTCGCAAGGTGCGATCGCCAGCCCACCGCGCCAACCGCCATGCCTGGCTGGCGGCGGCGGCTCCCAGGAGCAGCCCGGAGATATCGTTGTCGGGGGCGAACGTCCAGGCGCCCAGAGCGATGGCTGAAATGGTCAGAGATGCAATGTCGAAACGGTCGAATGGCGTCGGCAGCCTGCCAGGATTTTCGCGCACGAGCCAATTGCGCGTGAAGCTTGGAATGATGCGCCCGCCGATCAGCGAAATGAGCAGGATCGCCGCGGACATTCCGAGCCTGCGGCTGATGTCCGACTTGCCCTGGACATGGGCCTCGATGTGGAACGCACCGTTGGCGCAGGCCATCACGACAAGCGGCAGCAGCACCTTGAGGTTGCGCCAGTTGCGCCCGGCGATGATTTCACGGGCGGCGGCGGCAGCCACCGCAAACAGAAATGAGCCGTCGATCACCGCGGCTGCTTGCCAGCCGATGTCAGCCGAGAAGAAGACAGCGGCGCGCCCGGCAAGCCACAGGACAACTAGCGCCAGCAGCGGCAGGCCTTGTACGGGCAGCCGACCAGTCCAATTGGGGATGGCGGTCAGCAAGAACCCGGTAACGATCGCCGGCAGATAGCCGAACAGCATCTCGTGGATATGCCAATCGATCGGAACAAATACACTGTGGGCCTCGAGCTCGCCCGCATAGATCGGCAGCCAGAGCAGAATCGAGAGCGCGGCATACAATGACCCAAGGAAGAAGAAGGGCCTGAACCCGTAGGAAAGAAAGGCGGGGCCGGAATAGCGCCGCAGACGTGCAATTGCCATGACTTGTGTCCCCAAATGAGTTGTATCCTCAAATGAAAAGGGCCGGATGAACCGCCGCCCTCGGTCCGTCCGGCCCTTGCCCACTCCGACTTGCGGCGAGCAGGCTGTCTGATTGCGGCTAGTTGGCCGCAACCTGGGTGAACAGGTCGGCGAACACCGTCTTTGCCTTGCCTACGTGCTTGACCGCTTTCGCCGCATCCAGGTTTACCGGCTTGCCGACAACGATCAGAGCGACCATCCCCATGCCATAGTGGGGCGCGCATTTGACGCCGTAGACGCCTTCCTTGGTCAGCGTAACGGTGATCTCCTCACTCGGCTTGCCCTTGAACGGCTCGGCGCCATCCGGAATCATGCCCTTGATCGACTCGGCGTCATGGGTCTTGTCGGTCGGCACGAACTTTACGGTATCGCCGGGTGCGGCCTTGACGAAGGCCGGCTGGAAAACCATGGCGCCTTTTTCGCCCTTGTTGAGCATCTGCACGACATGCTCTTCCGCGCTTGCGCCGCCGGCGAGCGCGAGGAGGGAGATTGCAGCAGCGAGGAAGAGTTTCATCGATTTATCCTTTGTCTCATGTTCGCGGCATTGCGCCGTTCCACGTCATTTAGCCCGATGCGGCTGCGAACAATTTGCGCTGGCGCAAACTCGCGCTAAGAAAGGTTTGCCGCGCGATTGGCGCAGCGTCTCGGGTCGTGAGGAAATTCGTTTTGGCTGCGCTGGACCGATCGCTGATATCGCAGCTGCCGCTCTTCCAGGGGATGGCTCCCGAAGAGCAAAACGAAATCCTCCGTAGCGCTCGATCGTCACGCTATGCCAAGGAGTCCGCGATCTTCGAACAGGAAAGCGAGGCTCATTCGTTTTTCGTGCTGATTTCGGGCCACATACGGGTCGTCCGCACCACGCCGGATGGACAGCAGGTCATCGCCAGATACATCAGCGAAGGCGAGATCTTTGGCGTCGCCGCCGCGCTGGGCCGGACAACCTATCCCGCCAGCGCCGTCGCTGCGGTCGACTGCGTGGTGCTGGCCTGGCCCAACGCACTCTGGCCGGAGTTGGTGCGACGATTTCCGGCGTTTGGAGCAACCACCTACAAGACCGTCGGTACCAGGCTGCAGGAGACCCAGACGCGGGTGGTCGAGATGTCGACGGAGCAGGTCGAGCAGCGGGTCGCGCATGCGTTGCTGCGTTTGGCAAACCAGACCGGCCGAAAGACCGACAGCGGCATCGAAATCGACTTCCCAATTTCCAGGCAGGATATTGCCGAGATGACAGGCACGACGCTGCACACGGTAAGCCGTCTGCTAAGCAAATGGGAAGACGTCGGAATAATCGTCAGCGGACGCCAGAAAGTCACGGTCAAGGATGCGCATCGCCTCGTGGTTCTCGCCGAGAGCCGGGGAAAGGGATGATCCTCACCGTTCTCCTCGAACGACCGATTCCAGGTCCGAAATGAATCGGGTTTCGTCGACCTGATGCTCGCGGCATGCTTCGGCCACGGTATGGAAAGCGCCGATCGGACAGCCGACGCAAAGCATTCTGTAGCTCAGCACCACCGGCACCGTTGCCGGCCATTTCCTCATGATCTCGTCCACGACCATGTCAGGTCTGATAGAACCGGACTTCTTCACGGTCGCCTCCGCAGTTGAGAGTGTCATCATACATCCCACCAACCCTGCGGTCGTTGCGCTTTCGCAACCTGCCGCCGACGTTGCCGATTTCTAAAAATGATTCAGATCAAGGGCGCCGCGAGCGAGACTTCGATATGCGTGGGGAAATCGTCCGAGGAGGCAGCCAGGCAAGCCGAAGCGATAATGACCACGCCGGTCATCGCGGTTGACCCGTCTGCGTCAGTCGCCGATGCGGCAGCACTGATGCTCGCCAACAAGATCAGCGGTCAGCGCGATCAGACCGGCTGAGTGCCTGAAGCCGCTGGCGGTGATCGCTCGCGGCTTTCGCTGGCCGCGTTCATTTCATTTTGCTGTCCAGATGAGCTGAAAGACTATCGGTCGCCAGACACGTGTTGCAACCGAGCGATCAGGTCGCTGTTGCGGCAATAGGCCGGTGGCTCGTCAGCTTGGTGGTGATCGTCGAGCCAGGTCGAGCATTCGTCCTGATGACCGCAGGCACGGCAGCGGTTTGCCGCCCGGTCGGTGACAGCCGCGTGATCCGGCACGACCTTCAATTGCCTGTCGACGCCCAGTGCCCGCATCATGCGGCCCATCAACGCCGTCCTGGCGTCAACCGAAATCAGATAGTCGAGAAAGGTCATGTGGTTTGCTCCTGCACATGCCAATCATTGCCTGCAGGCAGCACCATGACATTGATCTCGGTCAACAAACTGCTTCGTCGGCGTCCGGTCCCCCGCTTCCGATTTCCGAGCCAGCAATTGTGATCACGGTCAAAGGCTCCCTTGAGGGATCGGTTCGATCCGGACTGTGACTTCGTGCCCCATAGTTGTAAGCAGCCAGGTTATGGCCTCAGTACGACATGAGCCGATTGATGCCGCTCTCCCGAAGCAGTGTGCGGGTGATGCCGCCGAACGCCCATTCCTGCAATCGGCTGTGACCATAGGTGCCAGAGACGATCAGATCAGCGCGGATCGAGCGCGCGAACGCCACGAGCCGTTCTGCTTTGGCCTCGCCGGTGAGTATTTCCGTCCTCGCCATGATGCCGTGGTGCTCGAGATAGACCGCCACGTCCGCCAGGCTGTTGCGGACACTGTCATCGGCATCGCCCTCTATCGTGGCGACGACCACCTCATTGGCCTTCGACAGAAAGGGCAAGGCATCAGCGATCGCCCGGCGCGCCTCCCTGGCATCCCTCCAAGCGACGAGGACGGTCTTTGCCAAGACATGCTCGACATTGTCGGCCGCGACAAAGACGGGTCGACCGCTGCCAAGCGCCAGGCTACCGACATCGACGGCGCGGAAGACATTACCGCCTTCACCACCGCCGGTCACGATCAGGTCAACCGCTCGGGCGGCAATGCTAAGCAGGCGGGTCGGACTGCAGACCTGCTGCATCCATTCGCTGCTGACGGCGGACGGAACCAGCCGCTCGAATTCGCCGCGCAGTTCGGCGAGGCGTTTTTCGATTTCCGTCCGCTGGATCTGCATGACCTCACCTTCGTAGACCAACCCCTCGCCGGTTCGGACCAGTGGCGGGACATCCGCAGCCGCCAGGCCAATCAGATGAGCGTCAAAGCGCTCGGCAAGGCCCGCAGCGAGCTTCACGATGGGCGCCGGATCCGCGTCTACTGCGAGATTGACGATTATCGACCTGTAGGACATGAAAACTCCTCGCGCTGAAGACGGTGGAATGCCTTGCCAATTGCATGCTTCGGCCTCCGACACCTTGATGCGGGTCAAAGGACGGCGTCTTGATTGTCGCGGCGGTGGGGCGATTCTACTCGTTCCAGAGCGGTATGCCTGCGAAAGGATGAGTGCTACGTCAGCCAGCGTTGCCGGTTCTCAAATCCAAGGGCTGCATGTGAGCAAGAAGGCGCCAGTCCCATCTGGCCGCGAAACCGCGGCGGCAGTGCTTTCCGATGGTAAGCGCGAGGAACAGCGCGGCGCCGCGGGAACATGAGCTTCTTGCCCTGATGTTTGAGCAAGCTCCCGGGTTCATGACCTTGCTGAGCGAGCCCGGCCATGTTTTCCAATTGACCAACGCCGCCTATCAACGCTTGATCGGTCAGCGGCAGGTCATCGGAAAACCGGTGCGGGAGGCCTTGCCTGAGCTTGAGGGTCAGCGCTTTTTTCATCGCGCGAATGTCATGAGCAAGATGGGCGCGGGCAGCCTGTCGCACCTCGTGCGCATGGCGATGATCGCCGACTCCACGCATTAAGCAGGAAGTGAATTTGTCTGCTTGTGTTCTGGCTTCCAGTGCCGCCAGTGGGTCGGCCGAATGCCAACGCGAGCACCGGTGGCGGCGTCCTTCCAGCCTTCCTTACCTTTTTCACAGGGGAATACGAGCGTGTGCAAGCCATCATCATCGATGACGGCCAGTTCGAGGCTACGGCCATATGGCGCGCTTGCGATCGGATTCCACATCGCGCCACTGTGAAAGAAGGACTCCTGCAGCGCTTTGATTTGAATCATTTTCGCGGCGGCCAAATGCTATTTGTAATGGTGGGTTGGGCCCGGCCAACGTGGCAGTGCTCAGACATGCTTTTGCGCTTGGGAGTCCGTTCTTCGAACTGGAGGAAGGAAGTCATTTCGCCGAACCGTCGAGCGCGCTAGCAAAAATTGACCTGGCTCAATGCGAGCCTGTCTTGCCGCTGCAAAGGTGACGCCAAGAGCTTCCATGCTCTCACGGCCACTCGGCTTTTTTCAATCAGGAAGGTTTGACATGAACTACCAGCGGTTCTTCGAAGAAGCGATCGACCAGCTCCATGCCGAGCGGCGTTATCGCGTCTTCGCCGATCTCGAGCGCATCGCGGGCCGGTTTCCGCGCGCCATATGGCGTTCCAACGGTCGCGCCGAGGAAATCACCGTCTGGTGCTCCAACGACTATCTCGGCATGGGCCAGCATCCCGACGTCATCGCCGCGTTCCAGAACGCGGCCGGCAAGATGGGCTCGGGCGCCGGCGNCTGGAAAGCCTGCTGCAGGCGGCGGGCCGCGAACGCGCCAAGCTGATCGTCTTCGAAAGCGTCTATTCGATGGATGGCGACATCGCGCCGATCAGAGAGATCGTCGAACTGGCCGAGCGCCACAATGCCATGACCTATATCGACGAGGTCCATGCGGTGGGCATGTACGGGCCGCGCGGCGGCGGCATCACCGAGCGCGAGGGCCTGGCCGACCGCATCGACATCATCGAAGGCACGCTGGCCAAGGCGTTCGGCACGCTGGGCGGCTATATCACCGGCACCAGTGCGGTGATCGACGCGGTGCGCTCCTATGCACCGGGCTTCATCTTCACCACGGCGCTGCCGCCGGCGATCGCCGCCGCGGCCACCACCTCGATCCGCCATCTCAAGGGTTCGCAGGCCGAGCGCGACGCCCAGCAGCAGCAGGCGAGCCGGACCAAGCAGAT